>JALFLM010000082.1 GCA_022774705.1 Lachnospiraceae bacterium
GCAACTTCCTTTGCGTTATGTGTTTTATTAAGAGCTTCAATTAAAAGTTTTCTGGTTTCATTGTGTAACATAATACTCACCTCTTAATATAAGCATAGCACTCATGTCAAGGGTTTGCGTTATTTTATTGAAAAGCTATAAGCTGGAAGATAAACTTCGCAAAAAAATCGACCGCATTGAAACTGACCATCCGGGCTATGACGAGTATCGCTACAATCTGGCAGAGATCGGTCACAACCCATATGAGCTTGCATCTCTGCTGACCGTAGAATTTGAAAACTATACGAGAAGCCAGGTGCAGGCGCGGCTCCAGAGTATTTTTGAAGCGCAGTATGAGCTGAAGTTGGAGGAAAAGGTGGAAATCCGGACAAGGAAAGAAACCCGTGTGGGCTATCGCTACAATCCGATCACCGGAACCGGACACACCTACACTTATCAGGTAACGGTACAGTATGAGTATAAAATCCTCAATGTAACGCTGCTCAACCGGGGTGTGGACTATGTTGCCAGAAATTCCGGCCTTACAGATGACCAGCTGCAACGCTACGAAGTCACATTGGAGTGCCGGGGCAATCGGGATGATCTGTTTGCAGGCATCGCCTTTGCAACGCCGGACGGCGCGGGTTCCAGCGGAGAATACCAGGATTACGACATTCCGGGCGAAGCTCTGACGGATGAAAAATTCCGAAAGATGATTGCCGAAGCAGAGAAATATCTCGGTTATCCCTATGTCTGGGGCGGCAGCTCGCCGAGCACCAGCTTTGACCGTTCCGGCTTTGTAAGCTGGGTCATCAATCACTGCGGCAATGGCTGGAATGTAGGCAGGCAGACGGCCAACGGGCTGATGGGAAAATGCGACATTATCCCGAAGAGTGAGGCAAAGCCCGGAGATCTGATTTTCTTCCAGAAAACCTACAACACCAGCGGAGCGTCCCATGTGGGCATTTATGTCGGTAACGGGATGATGATCCACTGCGGCAACCCAATTTCCTATGCTTCCATTGAGACGAGCTACTGGCGGCAGCATTACTACTGTATGGGAAGAATTCGATAAAAAACAGGGCGGTTATTCGTCCAGAAAGGACACAACATGAGTTTGAAACTGGAAAAGATCGCTGCGGAGCGTGAGAAAGCCCGCAGGAAACGCGATGAGTGGGAGGAACGCAGAAAGGAATGGGACAGAAAGTACCACGAGCAGGAAAACAGCGAAATCTGTGAAATGGTACATGCCCAGAGCCTGACCCCGGAACAGCTGGCAGTCATCATTCAGATGGCGCAGACTGTGGTTCCAAACCCGGAAAATCTGAAACTGGATGAGAAAGAAATGGAGGATATGGAATGAAAAAGATGATGGCAATGCTGCTTGCCAGCGTGATGGCGGCAGGAACCTTTACGACCACAGCATTTGCCTATACGGGCAATGATGTGCAGAAGAACACATCTGCCAGTACCGCTGCGCAGGAGACAGATGCAGCGGAAAGCGCAAATGCAGGAAAAACGGACAATACCGACAGCATCGAAATCGACCCGGACATGCAGGTGCTGTCGGATGGCTATGAAGTCTCTACGGATGCGGATGGGAGCCTGATCGTTACAGTGGGCGGCAAAGAATACAACATCGGCAGCGAAAAGTCCCCAAAGCAGACTGGCACGGTGGTGCCGGGTATCACCAGCCTGCATTTCCGTTCCGGTCCCGGCATGGATCAGGAGATTATCGGATATCTGCATTCCGGTGATACGGTGGAGATTGTCGAAAAATGCGGTGACTGGTATAAGGTGAACTTCAACGGCAAAACCGGGTATGCACATGGAAAGTACCTGAATGTCACGGATTCCGCAAAAGACAGCAGCATGTTCAGTGAAGATGCTCTGAAGCTGTTTCTGGATCTGATGCAGGGCGGAATGTCATCCGAGGATGAGAAGGAATACAGTGCAGCTTTGACTCCGGAAGGTAATATGACGCTGGTGGACGATATCGGTGAGGAAGAAGATAAATCCAGCCAGCAGTTCATCACGCTGGTGACAAAGGCGGGCAACACCTTCTATCTGATTATCGACCGCGATAAAGACGGCAACCAGAATGTGCATTTCCTGAATATGGTGGATGAGGCCGATCTGCTTGCTCTGATGGATGAAGAGGAAGCTGCCAAGTATCAGGAGAAGGAACCGGAAGTCACGGAACCTGCGGAAACCGAAAAGCCGCAGGAGACGGAGCCTGCACCGGAAGAGCAGAAAACAGAGAGCGAGCAGAAGAAAGCGTCTCCGCTTCCGATGATTATGCTGCTTCTGTTTGTGATTGGTGCAGCCGGTGTCGGCGGTTATCTCTATATCAAGATGAAGGGCGTAAAGCCTGCATCTAAGAAAAATCAACCGGACCCTGATGCGGATTATCACGATGAGGATGAAGACACGCTCCAGCTGCCGGAGGATGACGGTGACGAGGACGAAGAAGTGGATGTAAACGAGGATTACGAAGCGGAATCGGATGATGAACCTGTCTAATTAAGACTGTGTTGACCTGAGGGGCGGCTGAGAAGCCGTCCCTTTTACATAGCTAAATGGTTTGTGAATGGAGTATTTTGAGCCATGAAGCTATGGAAACTGTAGGTGATATCTGATAAAATAGAGAATAAGAACAGTGATACAAATCGGAAGTTGGAGGATACACGCATGAAAATTGTAATCATTAATGGAAGTGCCAGAAAAGGAAACACGCTGACAGCAATCAATGCATTTATAAAAGGAGCATCAGAAAAGAATGAAATTGAAATCATTGAACCTGACA
>JALFLM010000114.1 GCA_022774705.1 Lachnospiraceae bacterium
AAGAATAATAAGAGATTCACTGCGCTGGATAAAAACGCAGCAATGGTAATCAATGCATGTACAAATGCAGAATTTAAGATTGACTCGAAATCGGAGGTGGTAGATGTGTGTAAAGCGATTGCAGAAATCAGAGATGAAGGACGCACAGAGGGATTTGTAGAAGGGCATAAAGAAGGACGTGTGGAAGGACATAAAGAAGGACGTGCGGAAGGACGTATGGAGGGACTCATAGAAGGACACAGAGAAGGGGTATTGGAAGCAAATAAAGAAACTGCATTGAGAATGTTAAAAGAAGGTTCTTTTTCATACGGGATGATTTCAGCGATGACCAGTCTGTCTCTTGAAGAGGTGGAGTGGCTGGCGGGGGAATAGTACAAACAAATCGAAAGGCAGGGAAAATGCCGTAATATTTTCCCTGTCTATTGTTTTAAATAATTAGACTAAAAATATTGACAAAACTATAATAATGTAATAGGATTATATAAGAAGTCCTAGAAACGAAGCATACCTGATGAATGGTATCAGTCCAACAGGAGAACGGCAGAATTCATTCAGGTGCAGCTTGATAAACAAATACTGGCGTGATAAAATAAATCTCATAAAGGACACGGAAGATGGTCAGATAACCTGTTCTGCCGGAATTATTTTATCATGCCTTTTTAAGGGGGAGCAGAACAGATTTGGGAAAAAAAGATACAATAACCAGACAATATGTGAAAGACAATCGGGTATTTGCAGACGCATTCAACTATCTGATTTACGGCGGGTAGGAAATCATACAGCCGGGAAGCCTGCAACAAATGGACTCCGTAGCGGCAGAGGTTCCCTACGGTTCAGATGGAGCACAGCTTCCGGTGCAGAAGATAAGGGATGGCCTGAAGTACTTTACGGCGATGACGGATGAGCATACAGCGTATGTTATACTGGGAATCGAGAATCAGGATTCCGTCCATTATGCTATGCCAGTCAAAAATATGATTTACGATGCGCTGGCATACGCCGAACAGGTAAGAAAAGCAGCAGCTGGAGAAGCTGGTAAAGAATAATAAAAGATTCACTGCGCTGGACAGAAATGCAGCAATGGTAATCAATGCATGTACAAATGCAGAATTTAAAATCAATCCAAAACAGGAGGTGGTAGATGTGTGTAAAGCGATTGCAGAAATCCGAGATGAAGGACGCACAGAAGGACACAGAGAAGGGGCATTGGAAGCGAATAAAGAAACCGCATTGAGGATGTTAAAAGAAGGTTCTTTTTCGTACGGGATGATTTCAGCGATGACCAGTCTGTCTCTTGAAGAGGTGGAGAGGCTGGCGGGGGAATAGTATAAGTCACTGGGAGAAGGTGCGTGCAGGGTTTAATCTATTTATGCTGTTGCAGAGGATTTTTATACTCAGGAAACGATTATAGAGAGATAATGTAATAAAGGACAGAAACAGGGAAATGTTCAATTTATATGAGGAACAGCTTTCCTGTTTTTTTTGCGTGCGGGAAATAATCCGGGGGAAATGAATGGGTGAATTGGCAGTTGGATGGGAATATCAATATCAGAACAACATATATAGTAAGAAAAATGTGTAAAAAACTCATACTTTAGTAAGGTGTATGATGGCATGGAAATGTTATAATTAATTAGATTCCGAGTTCAGCGGCTTAATCCGGCGAAGATTCGGGTCAGCCTTTTGCATCGGATTATGTATGCGGAAAGGATTATATATTACGTATTATGTTGCACTGCCAAAAGTGGCAGATGCAGGAAAAGGAGGATAATAATGAAGAAAGGCATGAGACTTTTAGCTGTTTCACTGGCTCTCGCGATGGTAATCACCTGCGTGCCCGTGAACGCAGCATCCAGCAGTGTTTCCTATGCCAGATCCAGCTGGTGGACAGACTTCTGGGGCAAACTGACCGGACAGAGCACTACATCCGGTTCAGAAGAAGAAACTTCAGTCGAAAGCCCGGAGCTGACACTGGTGGAAGATGACACCACCGTTGAAAACGGTGATATGCTTCGGGCATCGACCTATTCACTGAGAGACAGCAACAGTACACAGACTGCCAGCACATCAGATGATGGTGTCAGTGCACAGGCAGATAGTACAACAACACTGAAATATTTCCCTGTAACCCTGTATAACTATGATGCTGATACGATTAATGGTTCAACCCACCAAATGGAAATTGATGCGGATGCAAATTTAACCAAATGGAGTGGTATCTATTTTAATGATGGTGAACCAAATACTGATAACGAAAAAAAATACACCAGCAAAGTTACCATTGAGGATGGTACATATATTATTCAGAATGCGCGTGCAGAAGCGAATAATGTTGGTTCATGGCTGATAGGTGATACGAGTGGTATTACCAGCACGGATGAAAAGGATGCTGCAACGCATTGGACAGTGAAATCCAATGGTGATGGAACTTATACTCTTAACAGCACCAACGGTTATATGACCATCGACTACGGCGAAAATGGTGAAAAAACAGCTGCAACAGCCAGCAATATTGAAATTGTAGGCTATACTGGAAACACTTATACCGGATGTGTTCAGCTGAAAAGCGAAAACTTCTATCTGTGCCAGTGGGGCGGTGCAAATAGGACTGTTTATGGCGGTTATGAGAAAAATAACGACACCGGTAATGCATTTTATTTTTATAAGGTTACAGATTCTGGTACAGAGAAAGTAACGATTAATACTAATACATATACATTCGACTATGAGGCATGGAACTGGTGGAATAAAAAAAAGAATAAGAATTATGGTCAGTACACCTACAGCGGTCTTGTAGAAAATACTTTAACTGCCAATAAAGATATTACCTTTACAAAACCTGACGGTGGTATCTTCAATTCTGATGCCACAGTAAAGGATATCTACACCGGTGTGGAGATGCCTTTCGTATACGAAAACAGTACCTATACCTTTGATGCCAGCCAGAATGGTTTTTATTTCTATGCGGACAGCACTCAGGGTTCGACGGCAGCCCGGTCCAATGGTCGTCTGTACTTTAACGAGGGAAATCCTCAGAGCAACGGCGGTAATTACGATGACGGCAGCACTACCGTGTGGATGCCATTCAACAGCACCCAGAGCATCAGTGGTGAAGCCAACTGTGATTATCATTTTGGTATGAGAACTACGATTCCGTTTACCATGACTGCAAACGGTAAGATGAATCCCAATGATAAAGACTCGGAAGATATCACTTTCAGTTTCTCAGGTGATGATGATGTATGGGTATTTATTGACGGACAGCTGGTAATCGATCTGGGTGGTATTCATAACCGGCTGGATGCAACGATTAACTTTGCAGAAAATACATGGTTAATATCCGAGAGCAATAATTCTGATGTTGCCGTTGCTGATTACAATAATGCAGCAATCAGAGGTACTCTGTTTAACGATGGTGATACGACGGGTACACTGAATCAGACCCGTGAAACCTTCGCAGCTTCAGACAGTCACGAACTGACAATCTTTTATCTGGAGCGTGGTGCTGGTTCTTCCAACTGTAAGATTCAGTTTAATCTGCCCATGAAAGATACCGTATCTGTAACAAAACGTGCGACTCAGTCCATCAGCAGTGATGGTACACTTTCTCCTCTGACCGCAAAGGAACAGGAGACCGTTAATAATATTGACTTTGGTTTTACTCTCACAAAGGATGGCCAACCGGTTGCCAATACCAACTACAGTCTGTTAAATGAAAACGGACAGGTTATTTCCACGCCTTCTACTGATGCCAATGGACATTTTACATTGAAAAATGGTCAGACCGCCAAATTTGTCGGAGAAATTGTTGCAGATGGAGCAGAATATCAGGTAGTGGAAGATGCGGTTGATGGAATTGGTTTTAAACTTCCTACTTATACCTACAGTGGTACAGCAGCAGGTGGGTATACGGTAAGCAGCACTTCCTATTCTGAGGGATCTGCGATTCCTGCAACGAAGGAGAATCTTACCAGTGCCGCAGTAACAGCAAAAGGCAGCACAGAAGCGGAAGACTCGCTCCAGTTTATTTGTGAAAACTATTTTGATGCGAATCTGCCCAATCCCAGTTCACGTCCTGTAGATGATCAGATTGTAATCGACTACGGTTTATCAGTTGTGATTGATGCTTTAGCGAATGATGTTTATCGTGGTGATACCATTGAGCTTACAGATGTAACAGGTGCTCAGTATGGTACTGCGACCATTGAAAACGGTAAGATTACATATCAGTTGACAAAACAGCTGACAGAAGTTGAGGTACTGACCTATACGGCCAAAGTAACCGGTAGTGGAAATGAAGGCACAGAAACAACAACGGCCAGTGAATCTAAAACCGCGAAAATTTACATCATTCCTGCTACATCCATGTATTATGAAGAGAACTTCTCAGGCCTGGTAACATTTACTGGCAGCTGGAGTGACGTAGGTACTGCTCAGACCGATCCTCAGGAGCCCGGTGTGGTGGGTACAGTAGGTGACAGCCCTTATGGTTCCGATGCAGCTTATCTGAATGACAGCGGCGACAGCAACGGTTCCAGCAAGTATGTCAATACTACGGGTGCACAAGCAGGTTTCAGCTATACTTTCATCGGTACGGGTACTTCTTTCTTTGCAAGGACCAGCGCAGATGCAGCTTATATGCGTGTAATTATAACTGACAAAGACGGAACAACAGTTAGTGATATACGCCGCAACAATATTTATAAAGCAGTAGATGGAACTAATGTAGGTACATTATATAATGTACCGGTATTTACTGCAGCTGGATTAAATTATGGTACTTATACGGTAACTGTGCAGATTATGAAAGCGAATGCTGCAATAAGCCGTGGAAAGGATTTCTATCTTGATGGGATCAGAGTTATGAATCCACTGGATACAACTGATACAAATGCTTCTGTTGCGACTGCAGCATATGCAACAGATGGTGAAGCTAACAACACGGTTGCTACTCTGCGTGAAAAACTGTTAGGTGAAGCTTCTATTGGTGAAGATGGTTCATTAAGCTGGAATGGCACTGACTTTGTTGTATTTACCGACAGTAATGGTGCGATTACTGCTGCAGAAGAATATAAGAGTAATGGGCCGAAAGAAGAAGTTTATCTGAATAACGGTCAGAGTGTTACATTCTCGTTGACCAACTGGGATGCCAACAGCAACAAAATCTATCTGGGTATGAAAGCACCTCTGGGAAGCGGCAGTGTAAGCATTAACGGCAACACTAAGACTCTCAGCAATGCGGCAGACAGCTATTATGATATTACCGGCAATGCGCAGATTACGACAGATGAAGATGGCATTAATACAGCTACCTTTAAAATAGAATCTACCAGCAGTCTGGTTTCTGTAACCAATATTAAAGTTACCGGTAATGCAGAATTCACAATTGTAGATCAGGCGGATGAGAATGGTGATGTGGAAGGTAATGAATTAGAAGAAGAGAATTCTGTAGTTAGTGATGATGTGTTTTCTTTAGTTGATACAGCAACAGCAGAGACAGAAGCTGATGCCGAAGCTGTATCTGTCGAAGCACCTTCCGAAGAAATATCAACCGAGGTATCTTCTGAAGAAACCTCAACTGAAGCTCCGACTGAAGAAACCTTGACCGAAGCTGTGTTTGAAGAAACTTCTTCAGTCATTCAGACAGAGACAGAAACAATAGAATCTCAGACAGAAACTACCGCAGGTGAAGAAGATATTTCTGTGGCTGAATCAGCGTCAGCTAATGACTAGGAGGTAGGCACATGAAAAAAATCTATGAAAAGCCTTATGTGGAAATAGAAAATTATGAGTTGAGCAGCAACATCGCCAGCAATTGTGCATTGGTTGTAAACATGGGACCGGAAGGACCTGGAGCTATAGAAGTGTGTGATGATTATTATGAAAAAACAGGCGAAACAAAGCCCCAATCTCGAATATCGACCTTTAGTTTACCACACAATGTCCAGTTCTGGTCGGAAGAGACCTGCGATTGCTATTACAGTGCCGGTTCAGGTTGTTTTACATCATAAATTTCTTAACTGTGTTTTTTAGTGAAATGGGAAAGACCGGCAGGTTTCTGCCGGCCTTTTTCAGATAGGAGAAATGATGGGTATGATTTTAGAACTTGGCGGAGTTGTGATGGAATTCTGTTCTGATCGAAAGCTGCCGTTGTCTCCGGTGCTGGCTTCTTTTCAAAAGGATTATCAGGCTGAGCCTGAAGTAAAGATTGATCTGACCTGGGACTGGGAGAATTCCAGACATCCGGTTACGGAATTTGTTGGTGAAGATCTGCTTCAGGAATATTACAGAGAAGGGGAATTCTGTTTCTGTGAATCCAAAGGCGGCAAGGCGCCGGTTACCTGTACCTGCTATAACAGGGATTTTACATGGATACAGTGTGCAGTAAATGAAAAGCCTTTTCTGGAGCCGCCCGATACTGTGGATAAGATATTGAGACTGCTTCCCATGCGTGCGATATTTCTGCACTTTCATACTCTGTTTCTGCATGCTTCACAGGTTTCAGCAGGGGGTGTGGGAATTGTATTTTCTGCTCCATCCGGTACCGGGAAGACGACACAGGCAAGGCTTTGGCAAAAGTATGCGAGAGCGGAACTGATCTGCAACGATCGTACCCTGATTCGAAAAAAGGAAGGAAGCTGGAATACTTACGGTTATCCGATTGATGGTTCGGAACCGGTATGCAGCAGCGCAGTGAATCGGCTGGGGTGTATTGTTTTGCTGAAACAGGGGATTGAAAATCAGGTGAGACGGTTGAGGACAGGACAGGCTGTAAGTATGCTGATGGAACAGACGGTAATGGATTGCTGGGACATACAGGCAAGAGAGGATGTGATGCATCTTTTGCTTGAAATTGTGCAGGAGATACCGGTGTATCAGCAGATTTGCACACCGGATAATCGTGCAGCAGAATTATTGAAAAGAACATTGATTCAGGAAGGGGTAATAACCAATGGCTCAGATTGCAAAACGTTTATGGGATAAAGCAGGAAAAAAGAGAATACCTTTGACCGGTTCTTTTGAGCTTCTTCCCACCTGCAATTTTTCCTGTAAAATGTGTTATGTGCGAAAAACGCAAAAAGAGGTAAATGAATCGGGAGGCCTATTATCGGCAGATTACTGGCTGCAGATTGCTGATGATGCTATGGAGCTTGGGCTTTTGTTTCCGCTTCTGACAGGCGGTGAACCGCTGCTGAGGGAAGATTTCCGGGAGATTATGTCCGGCATGCTGGACCGGGGGCTTCAGGTCAGTATCAATTCCAATGGATCTCTGGTGGATGAATCCATGGCAAAATGGCTGGGTCATCACAAACCGGTACGTATGAATATTACCTTATATGGATCCGGTGAAGACAGTTATCAGCGCCTGTGCGGGAATGGAGAAGCATATGAAAAAGTATGCCGCGGTGTAGAATTATTAAAACAGTATCAGGTACCTGTTAAATTTAATGCCAGTATTACACGCTACAATGTCCAGGATCTGGAGGCAATGATACAATACGCGAAATCAGTCGATTCACCAATTGAAATTGCGTCTTATATGTTTCCGCCGGTACGCCGGGATTCATCGATGATCGGTAAAAATGACAGACTGACACCGGAGGAAGCTGCTCTGGTAAAAGTGAAAGCAGACTATTTGCAGAATGATGCGAAATGGTTCTATTCTCAGATAATGCGGTATCAATGCTTTGTACCGGTAACCGATGAAATGCTGCAGAAACAAAGTAGCAGTGAAGGGCATGAAATCAGCTGCCGGGCCGGTCGGTGTGCGTTTTGGGTTGACTGGAAAGGCAATATCGGCAACTGTGGTATGTATTATGTAGCAGGTAAGAATCTAAGGAATTGCTCTTTCAAAGAAGCATGGGACTGTATTGTAGAACAAACCAATAAGATCAGGTATTCTCCCGTATGCACCAATTGCCCCAATTTCTTTCTCTGCCACGCCTGCATTGCCATGATCTATAACGAATGCGGCGATGTAAATGGCAGACCGGAATATTTATGCCGCATGAACCAGGCAGCAGCCGGATATTATCAGGAATTTGCAAAATTACTGAAAGACGTTCCGGACATATCAGAGAGTTCTGAATTGCCTGAGATTCATGAATGTGACTGGGAAAAACTGATATAACATTTTGACTTGAAGAATTTTAACACAAAAGGTAAACCCACTATGAAAAATCAATTAAAAAAACGTATTCTTTCCTGCTTTCTTGCAGGAACCATGCTGGTGACCGGAGTTTCTTTTCCTGTCAGAGCAGAAGAAAGCGCTTCAAAAAGCGCAGATACAGCAATGACCGCCGATGACAGTACTGGCAGCAGTAGTGGCACCAGCAGCACCGACAGCACCGGTACGGTTGCAGGTAAAGAGGAAACGGTTTCGGTTTCCGGCAGTTTGAATATTACAAGAGAAACCAATTTTAATGAAGACTGGAAGTTTTATCTGGGAACATCAGGCAGTGCTCAGAAAGTTGGCTTTGATGATTCAGGCTGGGATCATGTTTCTCTGCCTCATGATTTCAGTATTTCACAGAGCTTTACAACCAGCGGGGAGGCGGAGTCTGGTTTCCTGCCCGGCGGTACAGGCTGGTATCGGAAGACATTTGTTCTGCCGGAAAGCTGTTCCGGTAAGACTCTGGTGCTGAATTTTGATGGTGTTTATTCCGATGCATATGTTTATGTCAATGGCACACAGGTTGGCGAGCATCATTATGGATATACGTCATTTGCATTTGATATCACAAATCATGTTATCTGTGACGGAAGGACAGAAAATGTGGTTGCGGTGAAAGCGGTGCACAACATTCCTTCCAGCCGCTGGTACTCCGGCAGCGGTATTTACCGCGACGTGACGCTGATCGTTACGGATTCCGTTCATGTGGAGCATAACAGCACGAAGGTGACAACACCTGATATTGAAAAGGGTACAGGAACGGTTGCGATTGAAGCGGAGGTATGCAATGACAGCGACGCAGATGCAGATGTAACAGTTCGCAATACTGTGTATACAAAGGATGGGGTGCAGGTTTCCAATGCAGAAGAAACCAGTGTGACTGTTTCAGCAGGAAAGTCCGCAACTGCTGAAAGAAGTGTAACAGTAAGCAATCCCAAGTTATGGTCGACGGATGATCCCAACCTGTACTATGTCCGCACTGAACTGCTGGTAAATGGCGAAGTGACAGATACGTACGATACCACCTTCGGTTTCCGGTATTTCAGCTTTGACAGCACCAATGGATTTAAATTGAATGGCGAAAATCTGAAGCTGAACGGTGTCTGCCTCCATGCAGATCAGGGTGCTCTGGGCTCTGCGGCATACAGCGATGCCATGTACCGTCAGCTGGAGATTATGAAAAATATGGGTGTCAATGCTATTCGTACCAGCCACAATCCTGCGGATGAAGATTTTATTGATATCTGCAACGAACTGGGTCTGCTGGTTATGGAGGAAGCATTTGACGGATGGAGTGTTTCCAAAAACGGCAACAGCAATGATTTCGGTAAGTATTTTAACACAAGTGTGGGCAGTGCCAATGTGCTGGGAAGCGACAGCAGCATGACCTGGGCGGAATATGCCATCAAATCCATGGTGCGCCGTGACCGCAACGATCCGTCGGTGATTCTCTGGTCTCTGGGCAATGAGATTCAGGAAGGCGCCAGCGCCGACAGCTCATTTCCGACCATTGCACAGAATCTGATTGACTGGGTGAAGGAAGAGGACATAACGAGGCAGACAACCATCGGAAGTAATCAGAGAACCACCAGCGGTACACTGGGATCTGTTCACGGCGTCATAGCGAATAACGGCGGTATTGTGGGGTTCAATTATGCTTCCGGTGGTCAATTGGACTCCTTGGCTCAGGCGTACAGAGGGGTGATTATCAGTTCTGAAACCTCTTCCGCTGTAAACAGCCGCGGTATTTACACAAGCCAGGACAGTGCGTCTAATGCGGACGGCAAATATCATCTGACCTCCTACGATACTTCAGCGGTAAGCTGGGGTATGACGGCTCATGAGTCTCTGTACAATACCATGACCCGGGATTATGTGGCAGGTGAGTTTGTGTGGACCGGTTTTGATTATCTTGGTGAGCCGACTCCCTGGAACGGCACGGGTTCCGGTTCCGTATCCGGCAGCGGCGCCATTCCCAACAGCAGTTATTTCGGTATTGTGGAAACTACCGGTTTTGAAAAAGATACCTATTACTTCTACCGCAGCCAGTGGAAGCAGGATGATACGACACTTCATCTTGTTACAGCGTGGGACAGCGACAATATGATGGCGACCGGTGGAAAAACACCTGTGGTGGTATATAGCAATGCACCGAAAGTGGAATTATACCGGAATGGAACGCTGATCGGTACTGCCACACGTACGGTTAATACAACTACTGCCGGCTATCACTATTATACATACACTACAGAAAGCAATGACAGCAGCGTATGCACGGCGGTCAGCGCCAGTGGTTCCGCGAGCTTATACGCCACATTCAATGTAACCTATGAGGCAGGAACCATTTCCGCAAAAGCTTATGATGAAAATGAAAATGAAATCACGGATTTCCAGGGGAAGGCTTCTGTATCCACACCCGGAACAGTGGCAAAACTTTCTGTGAAAGCCAATAAAGAAAGCATTTTGGCAGATGGAAGCAGTCTTGCCTATATTGAGGTGGAAGTACAGGACAGCAAAGGCGTGCTGGATACGACGGCAGTTAATACTATTAACTTTGCTCTGACTGGAAACGGCGAAATCGTGGGTGTGGATAACGGTGATCAGGCGACTACGGATAAATATCAGCAGTTCTCTGTTCTGATAAGCAGCACTTCTGCGAAAATCAATGCATATGCAGGAAAAGCACTGATGATTGTGCGTTCCACAAAAGATGCGGGCAGATTTACTGTGAGCGTAACTTCTGACGGCCTTACCGGCGGTGCAGTTTCTGTTGTGACCACATCTGCAGATGAGGGCAGCAGTTCTGAAACAGGACTGGCAGGCTATACCATGGTGCGTGACTACTTTGTAAAGGCAGGAACAAAGCCGGAATTGCAGACAACAGCGACAGGCACGATGGCAGACGGAAGTACAGTGAACGGTGCGATTACATGGGAAGACATTTCACAGGAAACTTACAGCACAGCCGGTGACTACACAGTAAATGGAACCCTTTCATTTGATGGCATGGAACCGATCAGTGTTACCTGCAGGCTGCACGTGATTGCTGACGTGATAGCAATGCGCAATATTTCCACGGCAACGGTTTCAGGTACTGTACCCACACTGCCGGATACGGTAAAAGGTGTGCTGGTGGATGGAACGCTCAGCGGAGAATTCAGGGTAACCTGGGATTCCATGAGCGAAGATCAGTTTGCGACAGTTGATGATGTGGTTACAGTAAACGGAACTGCAGTGGTTATTGGTTCTGAAACGCTGCCGGTAACAGCCAGCGTTCGTGTAGCAGAGGAAGTCAATACGGAAAGTACAAACATTGCTTTGGCTGCTTCTTCCCTGACTCAGGATATCGAGGAAAGTAAACAGTCAGACAATTTGAGTTCTATTAACAATGGTACAACAAAGCCCGGTGACAATACCAGTGAGCGCTGGAGCAACTGGAATAACCGCACAACTTCAGCAACAGCAGCACTGGCATTTGGATGGGATACGGCTCATCTGATCAGCAGCGTCAACTTGTATTACTACTATGACAGCTGTGCAGCAAAACCGGAATCAGTAAAGTTTGAATATTCCCTGAACGGGCAGGATTTCACGAAAATCGGTTTTAAGGAAGCAGAAGTGGAGACGTACAGCCTGGGAGCAGAATATACCTATACCTTTGAAAAGGTAATTAATCCGGTGGCTCTGCGCATTACATTTACCCAGCAGAACGGAACAAGCGGCAGCAGCTGCGTGGCTCTGACCGAAGCAGAAATTATGACCTATGTTGGAAAGGTAGAGTATCACACTTCTGCAGCCCTGTCTTCCATATCGGTGGATGGAACCCCAGTGGAAAACTTTAGCGGGGATACGCTGGATTATACAGCAGAAGGTGAGAGTGTTACTGCTTCCGCTGCAGAAAATGCGGGAATTACAATCCTGCCTGTTCTGGAGAATGTTGTGCGGATTCTGACTGTGTCAGAGGATGGCAGCGATGCGCGCACTTATGCCGTAACTCTGAGTGAAAAAACGTCCTGCAGCCATGAGACAACGGAGCTTCGTAATCAGAAAGATGCGACCTGTACGGAAGATGGATATACCGGGGATACTGTATGCGTGGACTGTGGAAAAACTGTTTCTGAGGGAACCGTGATACCGGCGGTAGGACATACCTCTGAACTGCAGAATGCAAAAGAAGCGGGATGTAAGACGGAAGGCTATACCGGAGATACAGTTTGTACTGTCTGCGGTGAAACCATTGAAACGGGAACTGTAATTCCGGCCAAAGGACATACCTATGACAGCGGTGTGGTAACAAAGGAACCAACAGAGACGGAAGAGGGAGTGAAAACATATACCTGTACAGTGTGCGGAGCAACGAAAACAGAAGCAATCCCTGCCACCGGGTCAGAGACGATAGAGAAAACAAAACCGACGGTCTCTGTTTCCGTGGCGGCAGCTGAAAACGGCAAGGTTGCGCTGACAGGCCAGTTTGAAGATTTTGCAAATCAGGATAACTATTATGAGGTAACCGGTCACGGACTTGTATACTACAGTACATCCAAGCTGGGAACCAGAACACTGACAGTCAATACACCCGGACGGACACGGGTCAATTTCTCGAAATATACGGATACAGGCTCATTTACCTATAAAATGACGCCTGCGTATTCCAATACCCGTTATACGGTCCGCGCTTTCCTGGTTTACACGGATGCACAGGGAAGGACCATGTATGCCTATTCCAATGCCGTAACATTCAGTTATGACAGTTTAAGCGGGAAATAGCCGGGAAAAACATATAGGATATTGCTGAGAAGGGGAAGGATCATTAGTTATGGTTCCTCCCCTTTTCCAATCTGTATATTGTTATTTCAAACATTCTATCCGCCTTGATTGATAAAACAGTTACTGTTCAGAGCAAGCCTCGAAAGCACTGCGTGTTTCCTCTGCCTGAATCTGAACAGTAATGCTAAACATGTGTCTGTTATAATTAAAAAAAGATTTTATCTTGTCAATCAGAATCAAACGTGTTAAAATCAATTCTATCAGATTATGATTTTCAGGGTGGGCTTTGGACAGCTGCCTGCATTGACGAAAAATGAAAACAGGAGGTTGTTATGGATAAAAAGTGGACGTTGCATGTGGAAAATTTTGCTAAGATCAAAACGGCTGATGTTCAGATATCGTCATTGATCTGTTTCGTTGGGGATAATAACAGCGGTAAAAGTTATCTTATGAGTCTTCTCTGGGGAATCCTGACTTTGGGAAAAGAGATATTTCCCAAATCGCCGTCTGATTCAAAAACATATAAAAAATGTGAGCAATGGCTGAATGATAATGCGAATAAAGATGTAACTTTATCGAAAGAAACTTCTGCATATTACATTCAGTGGTTTAATGAACTTCTTGCGGGCAGTAAAAAAATGCTTCTGAAGAAAATTTTCAATTATTCTGTTGAGGCAGAGCGAATTGAGATTATTGGATACAGTCGTGAAAAGAGGTTTGATATCCGATGGGAGGAGGCAGAGCGGTATTCTGCGGCTAAGACGTATGTAAAATTTCCCAGACAGGATAAATACAACAGGGAGCAGCTTCTTCGGATGAATGCATATATATGCTGGAATCTTTTGATGGGAGGGATTGCGGAACCTCTGTATACACCGATTGTCAGAGGCAGACGAATGGGGGAGCCGGTTTATCTGCCTGCGTCGCGTACCGGATTTATGCTGACTTATCCTCAGCTGATTGAGAATTCGCTGTTCAGTTTTGCACCGGCATCACAGGAAAATTCAAGTTTTCTTACTTTGCCGTATGTCGATTTTCTTCAGCTGATAACGAAATTTGATACAAAAGCCAGCTTGACAAAACAGAATACCAGAATTGTCCGATATATCGAGAACAATATGACCAAAGGGAAGATTGCGGTTAAAAAAGATATGCTTCCTGTTATTAAATATATGCCAGACGGAACAGAGAAAGAAATTCCTTTATACATGGCATCTTCTCTTGTTACGGAATTGTCGCCGCTGTCACTTTTGTTTCAGTCCAATATTAATTTCAAAACGCTTATTATTGAGGAGCCGGAAGCACATCTGCATCCGGAACTTCAGCAGAAGATGGCACGGCTCATTATCAATCTGATTCACCTGACAGACATTCCGGTGTGGATTACAACGCACAGCGATACGATTCTGCAGCATATCAATAACATGATTAAATTAAAAAAGCATACAGAATCTACTAAATTAATGCAGGAATATGGATATACTAAAGAAGACCTTCTGGGTCCGGATGAAATTTCCATGTATCAGTTTGCGTCATGTGAAGGTGGGAAAAATCAGCTGCTGGAACTGCAATGCACTCAATATGGTTTTATTGTTCCAACTTTCAATGATGCACTTGATAAGATCATGAACGAAGTTTATGCTTTCCAGGAGGATTGATATGTACCAGACGAGAATTCAGTATGCACTGGATAATTTTATTATGGATCAGTATTTCCTGCCGATGAGCAATTTTTATCACTTAAAAGAAGAAAAAGATTCGGGCAAAAGCGATTTAAAACTCAGTATAAATCATGAGAATCTCTGCATTTATGATTTTGATAATAAAAAGAAATGCGGTTTCCTTCGGACAGAAAAAACTTATGGTATGCAAAAGAGCGTTGACCATATAATATTTGAAAATTGTTCTGACGAATGGAAGCTGCATCTGATTGAAATGAAAAGTAGTGTTGGATACAAAACCTGGCTTGAATCAATTAAACCGAAAGTGCGTACAAGTTATTTTACTGCGTTGGCGATTGCGGAGTTTCTGGGAATTGATATCTTGATTACAAATGTACGGGCATATACTACATATGAAGTTGAAAAATTCTCTCTGAATGAAACAAATCCGCGTGCAAAAGTATCACATCTCGGATATGCGGCAAGGGATCCAAAAAGAGATGAGTGGGAAAAAGGGAAGATCTTTATCCAGATAGGTGAAGAAATCATGATTCCGCATACAAAGATTCAAATGATAAAAAATCCCGAAACAGGTATTTTAGAGGGGTCACTGGAAATTCAATAAAAATCTTTACGAAAAAACGGACACTAAAATCATGTGTCCGTTTTTTTATACCCTTCCGCCGCTTCCCGATATCGTCTGGCAAAGTGCTTCCTCAGATTTTCCGGTTTCAGAATCTCCGCGTCTTTTCCGAAGTTAAAAAAGTAGTATTCGATCTGCCGTTCACTGCAGCGGAATACGTAGATGTCCGGTTCGATGATTTCTGTGTATTCGGGGCGGAGAGCCAGCTGGTAGTTGTACCGGCTGATGCCGTCCGGGGTCAGGTGGATATGGATTTCGTGGGTGTCGTCAGCCATAAACTGGGGACCGTTGTCGTTCAGGATGGTTTTCAGTTCTTCCTTCTGTCTGGCGGTCAGTTTGCCGCTTTTTCTGCGGACGACTTTTGCGTCTGCGATGTTGGAGATCCGAATGGTGGCGGGACGGGCCCGGCAGGGGACAGGCTGGTTGGTGACATCGTAATCGATATCCATATTGAGCGGCGTGGAATATCCGATCAGATAGTGATAGGTAGAGGACAGGTCACTGAGTACCCTGTAGGGCTGGAATTCAAACTGGAAGCCGCGTACGTGAGTTACTCTGACGGCAGAATTGCTGTCGAAGGCCTGCTGTATGGTTTCCAAAACAGAGCGGTAATAGACTGCTTCCCGCTGCAGATGGGTGAGGGAAGCATATTCTTCAAACAGTGCCTTCAGGTACTGTCCGATACTGGAATAAAAAAGTTCCTCCTGACATTCCGAATCCTCATCGGTCAGATAGGAAAAATTCTCCTGGTTCAGGCGGAATTTTTCTCCCTTTCCTTTGGCATAGGAGGTGCTCTTTTCCCGAAGTTTCTCAACATACGCCGCAGTAAGTTTTTCAATAGTCCTGTCCATGCTGCTCGTGCTGTCCGCGCTGTTCATGTTATCCATGCTGTCCGCGCTGTTCATGTTATTCGTGCTGCCCACGCTGTTCATGTTATTCGTGCTGCCCACGCTGTTCGAGTTTTCCATGCTGTCTGCAGTGCGGCCGGGTTTTCGGCCCCGGGATGGAGATGATTTTTTGCGCAGACCGGAACGATCCTCTCCGTCGGACAGGATTTCCCTCAGTTTCTGGGCATGATTCTCCGCCTGAAGGGCAATGGAGGCATCTGCTGTCTCATAAAAATTCTGAAAAATCTGATTCAGAAATGTTGAAAGTGGAAGCTTCGGCCCTTTGCTGTCGGTGGAAGCAAAACGGCACTGATCATAATTGATGATTTCCCATGCTTCCATGCTTAAATTCAGATACTGTTTCCTGTCGCTGCTTCCCTGATCACAAAATGGCATGTCCGGTTCCTCTCTTTTTAATATACTCTTCATCGACACTTTCATCATAAAAATGCAATAACTGTTCAGAGTCAACCTCGAAAACACTGCGTGTTTCCTCTGCCTGATTCTGAACAATTACAAAATACCACATAATGAGAATTTTTTCCACATGGTGGGTCCAAAAAACGGAGAAAATCAGCATTTTTCCCGCCTTTTGGGGACAATAAGATAAAAATAGTGGTAAGTGTTACGCAATTTATAGAACTGATAAACTATATACAACAAAAGAAATGGAGCCGTTGTAATTAAAAAATGTAAAGGAGAAGCGTATGGATCAGAGAGTTAACGGGTACACAGATAATGGTGTAATGGGCAGACAGGATATGAGAAGTTTTATCACATGTGGTTTTTTTGGTTCTTCTGTTATGGAGGATGGCGAATTTTTAAAACTTCTGGAGGAATTTGATTATACCGGCGAGGAAGCGGCGAAGGCGCTTCAGTTTGCAGCAGCATGTATGAATTATCTGAGAGGGGGATTGTTATGATGACTTGCTGGATTTCAATTTACAGCAGCACAGGTAAAAAGTGGAGCAGCAGTATGGACTGCCTGAATCCGGCCCAGTTTGCGGAGATGGATTACATATTCAGAAGTGCCTGCCAGGGTCTTGATTCTCCCGATATCAGAAAAATCTATGAGCAGCACAGTAAAAAATCCCTGTTCTATCACCTGAGCAGTGATACCGGTCTGAGATATCATTTTGACATCAATAAAAGGAAGGGCACGGTTGTGATCCTCTCCGTGGATGCGGACAACAAGCGGATTTCTTCTGAAAAAGACAGACAGAGCCGGACAGTGGCCTGAGCCGGGATATTACAGAGCTTCTCCTGCGAGAAGCTCTTCCAGTTTTTTCACATCTTTTCCCATCAGATCCAGATTGTAATAGGGCATAGGGCTTTTTTTTTCCAGATCCATCAGAAAACGGTCAAAATAATCCAGAGATTCCTGAAGCAGGCTGCGGTATTTTTCAGGAAAGCTGTTCTGATTCTGCTGATACAGACTCTGCATACGGGTAAATTCCCGTGCCAGTGTAAAACAGGAAGCATTTTTATCTTTTTCCTCTGACTGCTCCATTGCTTTGACAGCATGTGCATGGAGGATGCGGAGATCGGAGATCATCTGTGAACATCCTGAAAAACCCGGGATATTTTTGCCCCCATGAGAGTATTTCCGATACAGCAGGCACAGATTGTCGGAATCGCTGCAGAACGCATCCAGCAGCATCCAGGCTGTCAGTGCGGCACAGGACTGAAGGGGTTCTGCAAATTTCAGAGTATTTTTCAGATACCCGGATAAGGGTTCTCCGTCCGTCAGACGCAGCTGCAGGTACCAGTTTTCAGCACTTTTCCGGAAATGCTCCTGATGAATCACGGACATCCGCAGGGAAAGAAAGCTGCGGCAGCTTCCGCACAAAGCATCGACAGCAAAAGGGTGGCTGATAAAATACAGCAGAAGAGACTGAAGAACCATCTGACTCTCCGCTTTTTTCTCCGCCAGCGCATCAAAATCCTTCTGACGGAAAGAATGATGCCCCGGATTCAGTACGCGGGGATAATTCATCTTCAGATCATGGGTAAGCACAGCAGAAAAAAAATCATTCTCACTCATCAAAGGAACCTTTCCTCCCTTAAACGGGCTGATAACCCTGCAGCAAACAAAATGATAAACATCATGCAGATTCACAGGAATCCCTCCTCACTTTTTCCCCTATCATATCACAGAAAACTCCCTGTGGAAATATTGACTTTTTCCAGTGTGGCTTCTACAATAATCACGAATGGTTACGATCCAGCAGAAAATTTACAGGAGATCATTTTTCATGAAGCTGCCATATATTACAAATATTCAGAAATATTCGATTCACGACGGCAGAGGGATCCGCACGACAGTGTTTTTTAAGGGGTGCCCTCTGTCCTGCACCTGGTGCCATAATCCGGAGACGCAGGCCTTCCGGCCCGAGGTGCTGGTGAATCCGCAGGCCTGCAGCGGCTGCGGTGCCTGCCGTAAGGTGTGTCCGCAGCATGCACAGCCCGGCGCCTGTACCGGCTGCGAAACCTGTCTCGATTACTGTGTGAATAATGCCAGAGAAGTGTCGGGAAAGCAGTATACCGTGAAGGAGCTGGTGAAGGAACTGGAGAAGGACAGGGCATTTTACGAACAATCCGGCGGAGGCGTGACTCTTTCCGGTGGAGAAGTACTGGCTCAGGATATGGATTATGTGGAAAACCTGGCCCGGGAACTGAAAAACCGTGGATTATCCCTGAATATCGATACCTGCGGTGCGGTACCCTTTGAGCGGCTTGAGAGGATTCTCCCCTGGACGGATACATTTTTATATGATGTAAAGCTGTTTGAGGAAGAAGCTGCACAAAAATATACGGGTTCGGACGGCAGGCTGATTCTGGATAATCTGGAAAGACTGTCGAATAAGCTGGCAGAAAACGGGAGCGGCCGTCAGATTGCTGAGATCTGGATCCGGATGCCGGTGATCGGCGGTGTGAACGATACCATGGAGCATATGGAAAGAACAGCGCATTTCCTGAAGGCGAAGCAGATACGCTGTTCTCAGGTTAATCTGCTTCCCTATCATAATACGGGCAGCAGCAAATATACGCGCATGGGGCGGCGTTATGAAGGCGAAGGATTCTATACGCCGTCTGAAAAGCAGATGGAGCAGTTTGCAGATTATCTGAAGGCGCAGGGGCTTCCGGGAGTGAAAATCGGCGGATGAAAGCAGGTAAAGGTGATGGAATGGTCAGGAAACAGCAGATTCGTGAGATTGAAATTTTATAAAAAACAGGGAGAAGACTGATGGAGAATATGAAATTACCGGATGAACAGGCATTGACCGGGAATGCAAAACATGCAGTCGGCCGCGGTATGAATGACCGTGTCCGCAGGCTGAGAAAGCAGAGCGTGGAGACCCAGGCTCATATTGATATGGAGCGGGCCCGTCTTTTTACAGAGGTTTATAAACAATATGAGGGAACAGTTTCTGCCCCCGAGCTGCGGGCCATGTGCCTGAAGCATTATTTTACTCATAAGACACTGTGTATCAATCCCGGTGAGCTGATCGTGGGTGAGAAAGGCGACGGCCCCCAGGCAGCGCCCACATTTCCGGAGCTGTGCTGTCATACGGTGCAGGATCTGCATGTGATGAATGACCGGGAACTGATCAGTTTTAAGGTTACGGAGGAAGGATACGAGTTCCAGGAGAAAGAGATGACTCCTTTCTGGGAGCACCGTTCCATCCGCCACCGGATTCTGGAGCATATGACTCCGGAGTGGAAAGCGGCCTATGAATGCGGTATTTTTACGGAGTTTATGGAGCAGCGGGGACCGGGCCATACGGTGGGATCGGAGAATATTTACAATAAGGGTTTTCTGGAGCACAAGGCGGATATCAGAGCAGCTCTTGAACGGCTTGATTATATGAATGATCCGGAGGCACTTAATAAGGAAAATGAGCTGAAGGCCATGGATATTGCCTGTGATGCCATCCTGATTCTGGCGGAGCGTTATGCCGTTTATGCGGAGGAACTGGCGGCGCAGGAGGATGATGAGGTGCGCAGGGCGGAGCTTTGGCAGATCGCCAAAAACTGCCGCGTGGTACCGGCCGAACGTCCCCGGACCTGCTGGCAGGCTATTCAGATGTACTGGTTTGTCCATCTGGGCGTGACCAGTGAGCTGAATCCCTGGGATGCCTACAGTCCGGGCAGACTGGATCAGCATCTGTATCCCTTTTATGAAAAGGACGTGGAAGAAGGGCGTCTGACGAGAGAACAGGCTCTGGAGCTGCTGGAGTGCCTGTGGGTGAAATTCAACAATCAGCCGGCACCGCCCAAGGTGGGCATTACATTGAAGGAAAGCAGTACGTACACCGATTTTGCCAATATCAATACAGGGGGCATCACGCCGGACGGACGTGACGGCGTTAATGAAGTCAGTTATCTGATTCTGGAGTGCATGGATGAGATGAAGCTGCTGCAGCCCAGCTCCAATGTGCAGATCAGCAGAAAGACGCCTGATGCTTTCCTGAAAAAAGCATGCGCCATTTCCAGAAAAGGATGGGGCCAGCCGGCATTTTACAATACGGATGCCATTGTGCAGGAGCTGCTGAATGCGGGAAAGAGTCTGGATGATGCACGCAAGGGCGGCACCAGCGGCTGCGTGGAGACCGGAGCCTTCGGCAATGAAGCGTATATTCTGACGGGATATTTCAATCTGCCCAAGATCTTTGAACTGACGCTGTTTGACGGATATGACCATGTAAGCGGCCGCCAGCTGGGTCCGCACACGGGAAAAGCGGAGGATTTTACCAGCTATGAGGAGCTGTTTGATGCTTATAAAAAGCAGATTTCCTGGTTCCTTGAGATCAAGCTCCGGGGCAATAATGTGATTGAGAAAATTTATGCGGACTATATGCCGGTTCCCTTCCTGTCCGTCCTGACCAACGACTGTATTGAGAGGGGAAAAGATTACAACGCCGGCGGTGCCCGGTATAATACAAACTATATTCAGGGAGTGGGCATCGGTACCATCACCGACTGTCTGGCCGCTGTCAAATACAATGTGTTTGATCAGGGGAAATTTACCATGGGAGAGCTGCTGCAGGCTCTGCGGGATAATTTTGAGGGCCATGAGCGGATCCTGAATCTGGTGCGCAGCCGGTCGCCGAAATACGGCAACGACGATGAGTATGCCGATGAAATCATGCGTCAGATATTTGATTATTATTACAGCAGTGTGACCGGGCGGCCCAACATGAAGGGCGGAAGCTACCGCATTAACATGCTGCCCACCACCTGTCATGTGTATTTCGGCGAGGTGATGATGGCAAGTCCCAACGGGCGTCTGGCCGGAAAACCGGTTTCCGAAGGTATTTCGCCGGAGAAGGGGGCGGATACCTGCGGCCCCACAGCAGTGGTGAAATCGGCTTCGCGGATGGATCATTTAAGTACGGGCGGTACGCTGCTGAATCAGAAATTTACGCCGGCAGTAGTGGCCGGGGACGGGGGGCTTGATCAGATGGCCAATCTGATCCGCACTTATTTTAATCTGGACGGACATCATATTCAGTTTAATGTGATCGACCGGGAGACGCTGATTCAGGCTCAGAAGCATCCGGAGGAGTATCGGGATCTGATTGTGCGGGTGGCCGGATACAGCGATCATTTCCGAAATCTGAGCCGGGCGCTGCAGGACGAGATTATCGAGAGGACCGAGCAGAGCTTTTCGTAGAGCTGTGTGCAGGAGAATTTCTGCGGAGAGTTATAATTGGGAGAAAGGTATCAAGGAGGAACAGGGATGAATAAAGAGCTGTATCGGAGGATTCCGAAGGTGGATGTGCTGCTGGAGCTGCCTGAGATCAGGAAACTGACGGCCGAGTTCGGCAAACGGGCAGTGACGGAGTGCATCCGGGAGGAGCTGGACCGCGTCCGGGGGATGCTGAAGCAGCGGGAGACAAAAAGTGCAGAACTGCAGGATCTGCAGGACTGGGACGATTCCCGGGAAAAAGAGACCACATTTGACAAAACCTTTGAGATGGCCTTTGAACGGGCTGTTGAGGAGCTGCCTTCTGCGGTCTGCAGGGCACTGCGTGAGAAGGAAATGACGGGTTTTCGCCGGGTGATCAATGGGACAGGAACCATTCTTCATACCAATCTGGGGCGTGCCCCCATTGCCAAAGAGCATGCTGAGAAAATCGCGGCGCTGGTTTCCGGCTATTCCAACCTGGAATACAATCTGGAGGAAGGCCACCGGGGAGAGCGGTATTCCCATTTTGAGCGGCTGATCTGTCAGGTGACCGGGGCGGAGAGTGCTATGGCGGTTAATAATAACGCCGGGGCTGTGCTTCTGACGCTGAGCGCGCTGGCCTGCGGAAAGGAAGTCATCGTTTCCCGGGGAGAGCAGATTGAGATCGGCGGCAAATTCCGTGTGCCTGACGTGATCCGTCAGGGCGGTGCCACCCTGTGCGAGGTGGGAACCACCAACAAAACCCACCTTTCCGATTATGAGGAGGCGGTCAATGAGCGGACCGGCCTGCTTCTGAAGGTGCACACCAGCAATTACCGGATCGTGGGATTTTCGGAGAGTGTCTCCACGAAAGAACT
Source organism: Lachnospiraceae bacterium (assembly GCA_022774705.1). Classification (GTDB taxonomy): domain Bacteria; phylum Bacillota; class Clostridia; order Lachnospirales; family Lachnospiraceae; genus TWA4. The sequence goes on from JALFLM010000114.1 coordinate 22,681, forward strand.
GGCACAGCTGAGCGTGGAGACGGGCGTTCCATTTGTGGAGGATCTGGGCAGCGGCATCATGGTTGACCTGCGTAAATACGGTATTTCCAATGAGCCGACGGTGCAGGAGGTGCTGGAGGCCGGTGCCGATGTGGTCTGCTTCAGCGGGGACAAGCTGCTGGGCGGTCCTCAGGCGGGAATTATCGCCGGGAAGAAAAAATATATCGACCAGATTAAAAAACATCCTCTGACGAGAGCTCTGCGAATCGATAAATTCACCGCGGCATCGCTGGAGCTGATATGGCGGGAATATTACCGCTGCAGCCCGGCACAGCTGATGGAACGGATTCCGGTTCTGAAAATGTTTGCCAGCACACCGCAGGAGCAGGAAGTCCGTGCACGAAAGGTGGTTTCGGCATGGCAGGAAACGGCGGGCAGCCGGTACCGGATAACGGTGGAATCCATGCAGGCCCAGATGGGCGGCGGAACACTGCCGCTCCATCAGTTTGACGGGGCGGGTATTGTTATCAGTCCCTGCGGGAAGGACAGTCTGACCACAGAGCAGCTGGAGGAGCATTTCCGCAGACTTCCTCTGCCGGTGGTAGGAAGAATTCAGGACGGACGTTTTGAACTGCATATGCAGACGGTATTTGACGAGGAGATACCGCAGTTGATAGAAGAAGGATTACGGGTACTTTCGGAGGGGATTTCATGAAAAATATTATTGTAGGAACGGCGGGTCATATCGATCACGGCAAAACGAGCCTGATCAAAGCGCTGACCGGGTACGATGCCGACCGTCTGGCGGAGGAAAAGCGCCGCGGCATCACCATTGAGCTGGGATTTACCCATTTTGACCTGCCCAGCGGGACCAGAATCGGTATCATCGACGTGCCGGGCCACGAAAAATTTGTGGGAAATATGGTAACCGGCGTGGTGGGTATGGATCTGGTACTGATCCTGATTGCTGCCGATGAAGGCATCATGCCCCAGACCAGAGAGCATATAGCGATTCTGGAGCAGCTGGGCGTGCAGAATGCCATTCTGGTTCTCAGCAAATGCGATATGGTGGATGAGGAATGGGCTGCCATGATGCAGGAGGAGGTCCGCCAGGAGCTGAAAAAAACCATGTATGCCAATTCCCCCATGGTCTGTGTGTCTTCCGTGACGGGACAGGGAATTCCTGAGCTGGTGCGGATGATCGATGAGATGACGGAGCAGACTCCGGAAAGGGATATCAGCGAGATTCCCCGTCTGCCCATTGACCGTGTATTTACTCTGTCAGGATTCGGTACCATTGTGACGGGAACGCTGATTTCCGGTGTGCTGAATAAAGAGACACAGCTTGCCCTGTATCCCGGCGATCTTCCCTGCAAGATCCGAAATATTCAGGTACATGATCAGGATGTGGAGCAGGCTTATGCAGGGCAGCGGGTGGCAATCAATCTGACCGGTGTGAAAAAAGAGGAAATCCACAGAGGAGATGTACTGGCACCTCCCGGCAGCATGCAGAATACGGATCGTCTTGATGTGAAGATCCGCATGCTGGAGCTGACGGAGCGTACCATTAAAAACCGCAGCCGTCTCCATCTCTGCATCGGAACGACTCAGGTTCTCTGCCGCGCCGTGCTTCTGGGAACGGATGAACTGCTTCCGGGACAGGAGGGTTATGCGCAGCTGCTGCTGGAGGAGCCTATTGCCGTGCGCAAAAAGGACCGTTTCATTCTCCGTTTCTATTCACCTCTGGAAACCATAGCCGGCGGTGAGGTGCTTGATCAGCTGGCAGTGAAAAAACGCCGTATGTCCGAGGCTACTCTGGAAGAGATGAGACAGAAGGAAAAAGGCGGTGCCGGGGATATTCTGGAATATATGGTAAAAGAGGCCGAAAAAGCCATGATTACCGTAAAACAGGTGGCGGACAAGGGCGCTTTTCCTGCCGAAGAACTGGAACCGGCCATTGCAAAGCTGGTGGAAGGCCGCCGCATTGTGGAGCTGTCTGTGCGTAAAGAACGCTATCTGCTTCACTGCTTCTGGGAAATGGAGCTTCTGGAGGATGTGGAAATCATGCTGAACGAGTTCCATGAAATCTACAAATACCGCCGGGGCATGTTCAAATCGGAGCTGCACAACAAGCTGCTGCCTTCCGCGAAGCAGGCTGTATTTGACCAGCTGCTTTCGCACTGGGAAGAAGAGGAAAAAATCAAGGTGGAACTGGAATGCGTCAACATGGCGGATTTCCGTCTGCGCAAGGACCGCAACTATCAGAAGATGGAAAAATGGATCCTGAAAAACCTCCGGGAAGCCGGTTTTAATTTCCTGAGATTCCCGGAAATCACCTTTATGGAGGATCAGGAACAGTACAAGGAAGATGTTCTGCAGAATATGGTATTTGAGCAGAAGGTAGTGAAGGTTTATGAAAATATCTATACCCTGCCCCAGTATCTGGAAGAAGCGAAGGAAAAAGTGATTCCCATTCTGAAAAGCGAAGGGAAAATCACCATCTCCGGTGTCCGTGATCTGCGGAATACCTCCCGGAAAAACGTAACGCCGCTGCTGGAGTACTTTGACAGCATCCATCTGACGCGGAAAAACGGAACGGAAAGTGAGAGGGAATCGGCAATTTAGTATGCCCTGCACCGATTACCGGCGGATGAACAGCCGCAGGAAATCTGCCGGTGCCCGTGTTCCGGAAAATATACTGATAAAATAAAAGAACCTGCTTTGAAAAAGAAGCAGGTTCTTTTGGTCAGCCGTCTGATAACGGCTTTTATAGGAGACAGCCGCGCCGGCTGTGTCGGTTCTGGCGGGAATATGTGGGAATCGAACCCACCCGGGATGATCAACACCCCACACAGGTTTTGAAGACCAGGAGGCACACCAGTTACCTGACTATTCCCGTAATGATCAGCGTACCGGTATCGGAGTCACAAACTTTATACCGGCACCGATATGATAATACCGTATTAATCAGTATAAATGATTCTCATTCCGGTTGCAACCTGAAATAATGAATGTATTTATAGGAAAAAACTATAAATATTAAAAAGAAATTCGGGTTCAACGGCAATAAAGCGGAGATACCGGGCTGATGCCGGAAACAGTTATGAAAAATTTATAAATAAAGTGTGAAAAGATAAAAACTACTTGAAAACAGAACAGATATTCGATATAATGTGAGCACGTAACTGATTCTAATGAGAAAGGAAAGAGATTGATTCTATGAATGGACGAACACATACAGCCGCCGGCCTTGCCTGCGGCGTGACGGCTGCGGCAGCAGTGATGCCGGAGACACTGACTCTGCCGGGACTGGTTCTTGGGAGCGCTGCTGCGGTGATGGCATCTACACTGCCTGATTGTGATCAGTACAGGCGCAATACGAAGGATGTGATCCGATGCCTGATCAGACTGGTGGTTTTCTGTATTCTGGCGCAGTGGCTGACAAAGAGGCCCGTTGACTGGCAGTATGCAGTATTTTTTATTCTGGCGGTGCTGGTCGGGGCTTTGACAGATCACCGTTCGGCTACACATTCTGTTGCGGCTCTGCTGGTATTTTCCTGGCTGTTCAGTGTGACAATTGGCGATAATCAGGAATTGTCTTTCTGGTTTTTTACTGCATATGCATCCCATCTGGTGCTGGATGTACTGAACAGGCGGGGGGAGATGCTGTTCTGGCCTTTCAGCAGGGAGCGGATATGCCTGAAGCTTTCACGGTCGGAAAGTGTGCTGGGAAGATTGATTTTTAAGGCTGCGGCTATATGGTATGCAGTTGTTCTGGGATTTGTATTGTTCCAGAGGTACGGAGGAATGATTGGATGAATCGTTATTATTACAGACAGATGAACAGAAGCTTTCAGTCTGCCTATCATGCCATGGCGGAAGGATTTGGTACACTTGCTTCTTCTTTTCCGGTACCGAAACTGGACATGAAAGAGCTGTCGGAGATTTTTTTCCTGCTGCGTCTGGATAATCCATGGATTTTTTATGTGACAGGGTTTTCCTGCCGTTATGCACAGGGGGCAGAAACCATGCAGCTGATTCCCCAATATATGTTTGACAGGAAGAAGATCAGGGAGCATCAGAAGGCGCTGCAGGGACGTACCGCACGACTGGTGCGGCCGGCGCAGGCCATGAAGTCGGATCTGGAGAAGGAACAGTATATTCATGATTTCATATGCAGCAATGTGACTTATGACAAGCTGAAGAAAAGTTATTCTCATGAGATCATCGGACCGCTGCAGCAGGGAATCGGTGTATGTGAGGGGATCGCCAAGACCGTAAAGCTGCTCTGCGACGAACTGGGGATCCCCTGTATCATAGCGCTTTGTGATGCGGATCCGGAGAATGGCCTGAAGTACCGTCATGCATGGAATGTGATCCGGATTCAGGGCAAGTGGTATCATCTGGATGCCACCTATGATAATTCTCTGGGACGCTACGGGCAGAAGAGGTTTGATTACTTCAATCTGGATGATAAAAAGATATTCAGGGATCACCGGGCGGTGATGTATCCGGTGCCTGTCTGTGGAGACAGCGGAAGTTTTTATTATAAGGCGAACCGGCTTTCACTTACAAAGCTGGAAGATGTGGGAAAGAGACTGAGAACGGCGATACGCAAAAAACAGGAGTATTTTGTTTTTCACTGGCGGGGCGGCTATCTGACCGGGGAGATTCTGCAGGAGATTGCGGGAGAAGCCGCTGCGGCAGCGGCAGAAAAGGAGAAGTATATCCGTATGTCCTTCAACTTTGCCCAGTCGGTGATCCAGCTGAAGATCGATGATGTGCCTGCGGAGGAAACCGGAGTCTGTCGGGAAGAAGCGGATGAGGAAAGAGAGATTGGTACAGTAAAGGAGCCGTGAAAGTTCTTATGACTTCACGGCTCCCGGGATTTTATCTGTGTTCTGGCTGTGTCTGGTTATGATTTACTTATGATATTTTGATTCGTATGCATAGATGGTATGAAGGATTTCTTCCATATCTTTAACCATGGGCATTCTGGGGTTGGCAGGTGTACACTGATCTTCGTAGGCGTTCATGGCGATACGGTGTACAGCTTCGTTCCAGTCCTCTTCGGAGATACCCTGTGATTTGATGTTGCATGCCAGATTGATTTCTGCACACAGTTTTTCACATGCATCGGCGAACATTTCCACACCTTCGGCAGGTGTTGCAGGATGGAGACCGATGAGCTGAGCCAGTTCCATGTATTTTTCATCTGCTTTGTAGCGTTCTACCTTGGGCCAGATATTCAGCTTGGTGGGTACGGTTCCGTTGTAGCGGATTACATGGGACAGCAGGATACCGTTGGTACGTCCGTGAGGAATATGGAATTCACCGCCGATCTTATGAGCCAGAGAGTGGTTCATTCCCAGGAAAGCGTTGGCGAAGGCCATACCCGCGATGGTTGCTGCGTTGTGCATTTTTTCCCGGGCTTCGGGGTCATTTTTACCGTTCTTTACGGAGCGGGGCAGATAGTCGAAGACCATTTTAACTGCCTGTCTGGCAAGGCCGTCCGTGTAATCGGATGCCAGGATGGAGACGAATGCTTCCACTGCATGAGTCAGGACGTCGATACCGGTATCGGCAGCGATAGAGGCGGGAAGACTCATGGTCAGTTCCGGATCTACGATGGCGATGGTGGGAGTCAGTGCGTAGTCGGTCAGAGGATATTTCTTGTTCTCATCGGAATCTGTGATTACGGCGAAAGGAGTTACCTCGGAACCGGTACCGGAGGTAGTGGGGATACAGATCAGTTTGGCCTGTTTGCCCAGTTCCGGGAATTTAAAGGCACGCTTGCGGATATCCATGAATTTCTGCTTGATATCATCAAAGTTCACTTCCGGATGTTCGTACATGAGCCACATAACTTTGGCTGCATCCATGGCAGAGCCGCCGCCCAGTGCGATGATGGTATCGGGACGGAAGTTTTTCATCAGTTCCAGGCCTTTGCGCACGGTGCGGATGGTAGGATCGGATTCCACATCAAAGAACAGCTCGATATCCACATCGTTTCTTCTGGAACGGATGACGGATTCGATTTTTGCCACGTAGCCCAGAGTATACATACCGCGGTCGGTGATGATCATGGCGCGTTCCATTTCCTTCATATCTTTCAGGTAACGGATGGCATTGCGCTCGAAGTAGATTTTCGGAGGAAGCTTGATCCACTGCATATTGTTATTTCTCCTTCCCACATGCTTGATGTTGATCAGGTTGACGGCGCTGACGTTGTTGGATACGGAGTTATGGCCGTAGGAGCCGCATCCCAGTGTCAGAGAGGGGATGAATGCATTGTATACACCGCCGATGCCGCCGAAGGTGGAAGGGGCGTTCTCGATGATACGGATTGCTTTTACAGCTTTACTGAACCGCAGGATGATATCACGGTCCATGGAATGGATTGCTGCGGAGTGTCCCAGACCGTTGAATGCAACCATTGCGGCTGCTTTGGCAATACCATCATCAGTGGATGCTGCTTTCAGTACGGCCAGAACCGGAGACAGCTTTTCACGTGTCAGCGGTTCGCAGGGACCAACTTCGCGGCATTCAGCCAGCAGAATCTGCGTATCGGCAGGAACCTTGATTCCGGCTTTTTCAGCAATCCAGACAGCAGGTTTGCCCACCAGCTCGGAATTCAGGTGTGCATCGGCTGTATTTTCACTGTAAGCGGCAGCACCGAACATATACTGTTCCAGCTTCGCTTTTTCTTCCGCATTGACCAGATAGGTTTTGAAACGGGCGAATTCCTTCATCACTGCAGAGTAGATTTCATGATCGATGATAGCGGCCTGTTCGGAAGCACAGATCATACCGTTATCAAACGATTTTGAAAGTACGATATCATTTACAGCCCGTTTGATGTCGGCTGTTTTTTCTATATAGGAAGGTACATTGCCGGCACCTACGCCGAGGGCGGGTTTACCGCAGGAGTAAGCGGCTTTTACCATGGCATTGCCTCCGGTTGCCAGGATTGTGGCTACACCGGGGTGATTCATGAGGGCATTGGTAGCGTACATGGATTTCATTCCCAGCCACTGGATACAGTCGGCGGGTGCACCGGCAGCAACTGCGGCGTCACGCATGCAGACAGCAGCCTGTACGGAACAGTTGTAGGCTGAGGGATGGAAAGAAAAGATAATGGGGTTTCTTGTTTTGATGGCGATCAGGGATTTGAAGATAACGGTGGATGTGGGGTTTGTGGTGGGTATGATACCACAGATTACACCTACGGGTTCTGCAATTTCCACGATGCCGTTCAGCTTGTCTTCCCTGATGACACCAACCGTTTTCAGGTGTCTCATGTTGGATGTTACATACTCGCAGGCGAACAGATTTTTCACTGCCTTGTCTTCAAAAACACCGCGTCCTGTTTCATTTACGGCTGCTTCGGCCAGAACACCATGCTGGTCCAGGCCTGCAACAGAGCATTTTGCGACAATGTAGTCTACAGCTTCCTGATCCAGAGTCAGGTATTTCTCCAGAGCACACTGTGCCTTTGTTACCAGCTCATCAACATGAGCATCGATCATTTCGTTGGTCCATTCCATTGGCTGACTCATAAGGTACCTCCTTGATTTGTGTATGTTTTTTTGTAACTGAGTACAGCATAATACTTTGTTAATAAATTGTCAATACTGGAAATGAAAACCGGGATTATGGCGAAAAAAACCCTTCTCGAAACGAGATGTTTGTTAAAATAATATCATATAGGTAAGAAGAATACAAAATAACAGAGATGAAAATGCGGATAAATGTGAGATGATGATGATACAAAATAGCAATAAAGTATAAAAAACAGTGCACCGGTTCTACGGAATCGTTATGTGCATCTGTTTTATGTTTCGGTTCTGTGTTATCGGGGTATCAGCCGTCCGTGGACAACGAAGCGTTCTTCATCAGATTCATTGGTGCAGGTGGACAGTGTGACAATACGGTCGCTGCTGTCAGGCTCAATGCCGGTGATATAAAGAGACTGTTCCGTGGTTTCATCCAGATACTTCTGAAACGCTTCAGTGCCGGTTTCCAGACCGAAAGTATAGGTGCTGCTGCTGTCATGGGTCCGGTAACAGGAGTAGATTTCATAAATCCGTACACCATCAGAGGTCTGGATATAGATGAAGGGATGGTCCTGATACCACTCCTGTTCCTCGTATTTCATGAGGTTGCTGAACATTTTTCCATTCAGCAGATTGTGGCCGTAGACGATCGTGTTGGCTTCCTGAAAAGCATTTTCGGAACGGCAGTCCACAAATATGCAGCCGGCTTTGTTGGATTCTCCGGTGATGGTACGGCGCAGATAGCGTTCATTATCCTCTGCCTGAAGTATCGGATAATCGATATTGGTTTCGGGAATCCGGATCCAGCCGATGGCATCGCTGTTGATTGTCCGGAGAACATCGAGATTGATCAGTGAATCCGGACAAAAGGGCGAAGTGTCGTTTTCTGCTGTTTTGTCCTGTGAAGATTCTCCATCATCGGATGAAGGAAGGGTAACCTTCTCCTGTACGGAATCATAGATTTCATCTCCTGTGTGGTATTCCTGCCAGATGCCGTAGAGCTGCCATGCGCTGAAGCAGAAGACACCGATGCAGAGTATGAGAAGCAGAGTCTGAAAAAGTTTTTTCATGACCAGAATCCTTTCTGCAGGGTACTGATAAGCCCTGTGATTAATATTTTGTCACAGCAGAAAGAGCTGTACCTGATTATTATAGCATAATTAACAAAAACCCTTAAGAAAATGCGGAAAAAAGGTGATAGATACTTGCGCTTTTCGGTGAGGTCGTATATAATACCACTGTGATGTGATAAACTGCTGACGTGACAGGATGCATGATATTGTACCGGATGCCGCAGTGTCTGGTTCTGTCGGGCAGTTTTCGGTTCGTAATTTTTAAAAGAAGAAGGAGAGAATGATGAAAAAAACAAGCGCATTGTTACTGGCACTGTTACTGGTTCTGAGTGTTTTTACCGGATGCGGAAGCTCAGCTTCCGACAGCAAGGAAGGCAAGGAAGCAGACACAACAGCTGCAGCCGGATCCGCTGAAGCGGATGCATCTGCTGATTCCGACTGGAGTTATATTGAAGGCAAAGGTGAGATGATCGTTGGTATCACTCTGTTTGCACCCATGAATTATGAGGATGAGAACGGTGAACTGATCGGTTTTGATACCGAACTGACAAAAGCTGTTGCTGAAAAACTTGGTGTTAAGGTAAAATTCCAGCAGATCAACTGGGATAATAAAGAAGTGGAACTGCAGTCCAAAAATATTGACTGTATCTGGAACGGCATGTGTATTACCGAAGAACGTAAACAGAACATGGGCATCACCAATCCCTACCTGAACAATACACAGGCTCTTGTTATGAAAGCTGACCGTCAGGAAGAAATCATGAAGGATGTTTCCGGTCTGACAGTTGTTGCAGAACAGGGCTCCACCGGTGAGGGCAAGCTGCTGGGTACGATTGAGGATGATGACACAGTGGAAGTATCCGCAAAGGAATATTTCGGCAAATCCAATTATGTGGCAGTTGATTCCATGGCAAAGGCTCTGATGGAAGTTAAGGCAGGCACCGCAGATCTGGCAATCGTAGACAGTGTATGTGCACTGGCAATGGTTGGTGAAGGAACAGATTACGAAGATCTGATTGTAAATCTCGACAACAACTTCGGTTCTCAGGAATATGGTATTGCATTCCGCAAGGGAAGCGATATGGTTGATAAAGTGAATTCCACCATATCAGAACTGTATGCAGAAGGTGTTGTTGACAAGATCGCTGAGAAGTACGGTTTATCAGAAATGCTGATCAAATAATTCCCGGATCCGTTTGATAAATTGATATTTATTAAATCTCCATATGGGCAAACATATGGAGATTTGTTTTTAAAGTGCGCCCGGCGGGCACATGTTCTAACGGGTGAAAGTCCCCAATCCGCCCGGCAGATAAAGGAAACTGACAGGAAGAAGGAGATGGATTTATGTCTGGACCGATTATAACCCTTTGTGAGGGCTTTGTACAAAATATACAGCTTTTTGTGATGACACTGCTTTTGGCAATACCGCTGGGTCTGGTGATCGCACTGGGCTCCATGAGCCGTTTTACTCCGCTGCGGTGGCTGACCAGGGTATTTGTGTGGATCATCCGCGGTACACCTCTGATGCTTCAGCTGATGGTTGTACTGTATGCTCCCGGGCTGATTTTCCATATTCCCATGAGCAACCGTGTACTGGCTGCTGTTATTGCATTTGTAATCAATTATGCCGCTTATTTTTCGGAAATATACAGAGGAGGCATTGAGAGTATTCCCAAAGGCCAGTATGAGGCCGGTCAGGTTCTCGGCATGACTAAAACACAGATTTTCTTTAAGGTTGTATTGATGCAGGTAGTTAAGCGGATCGTACCTCCCATGGGCAATGAAGTTATTACTCTGGTTAAGGATACTTCACTGGCCCGTGTAATCGGTGTTATGGAAATTCTGATGAAAGCAGATACATTTACAAAGCAGGGGCTGATCTGGCCGCTGTTCTCATCTGCTCTGTTCTTCCTGGCATTCAATGGTGTACTGACGCTGTTCTTCGGATGGCTGGAGAAAAAACTCGATTATTACAGGGTATAAGGGGGGAGTACTATGTCTATTCTTGAAGTAAAAGGTTTGAAAAAAGACTTTGACAATCTGAAAGTCCTGAAAGGAATTGATTTTTCTCTGGAAAGAGGGGAGACGCTGGCAATTATCGGCGCTTCCGGCAGCGGGAAGACAACGCTGCTTCGCTGCCTGAATTTTCTGGAAACTCCTACACAGGGTCAGATACTGGTTGACGGAAAGGTGGTATTTGATGCAGCCAATCAGAAGATGCTTTCCGACAAAGAGGTTCGTGACCGCAGACTCCATTTTGGTCTCGTATTCCAGTCATTCAATCTGTTCCCCCAGTATACAGCTTTGAAAAATGTAACTCTGGCGAAGGAACTGCTGGCAAAGGAACGTCCTGATTTTAAATCGAATAAAAAGAAGATTCTTGAAGAAATTCGGGAAGAGGGCAGGGCTGTTCTTGATAGTGTGGGACTTTTGAAAAAAGTGGATTATTATCCGCACCAGCTTTCCGGCGGGCAGCAGCAGCGAGTGGCAATTGCCAGAGCACTGATGCTGAGCCCGGATATTCTGTGTTTCGATGAACCTACTTCTGCACTGGATCCGGAACTGACCGGCGAAGTACTGAAAGTCATCCGCGGTCTGTCAGAGAAAAATACCACCATGGTTATCGTAACCCATGAGATGCAGTTCGCCCGTGATGTATCAGATCAGGTTCTGTTTCTGGACAAAGGTACAGTTGCCGAATACGGCACGCCCAAACAGGTATTTGAGAACCCCAGAGAGGAACGTACAAAACAGTTCCTGGAAAGGTATTTTCAGAATTAATTGTTTTCAAAATTAATTGGTTTCAGAATCAATTGTTTTCAAAATCAATTGATTTTAGAAGCAACTGATAAATCAGCGCTTACCGGTAGCTTTCTGCCAGACGGCGAAAGACCGGGAGCGCTTTTTTTACCCGCTCTTCAGGGACACAGTATGCGATCCGGAAATGTCCGGGGCAGCCGAAATTGTCGCCGGGAACCAGCATCAGATCCATTTCCATGGCACGTTTGCAGAAAGTCATGGAGTCCGACTCCGGTGATCGGGGGAACATGTAGAAGGTGCCTCCGGGTTCCACGCAGTGGTAGCCATATTCCGTGAGGGCCTGATACAGCAGATTTTTATTATTTTCGTAAACAGACAGTTCGGATGTCATGGAACATACGTCGCCAACGGTATGCTGAAGCAGGGAAGCGGCCCCGTTATGTCCTGTGGTTCGGGAAATCTGGGGACACAGTTCGATGATCCGGTCTGCGTATGGGCTGTCGGGATTTACTGCCAGATAACCGATCCGTTCACCGGGCAGTGAGATCGATTTACTGAAGGAATAGCAGGTAATCGTATCCGTATAGTAGTTTGCAATGTAGGGACTGTCGGTTCCGCTGAAGATGATGTCCCGGTAGGGTTCATCGGAGATCAGAAAGATGGTGTGGCCGTATTCTTCAGACTTCCGGGTCAGAATCTCAGCCAGCCGTCTGATGGTTGGCGTGGAGTATACGATACCGCTGGGATTGTTGGGGGAATTGATCAGAATCGCAGAAACTGCAGGTGTGAGCATTTCCTCCAGTATCTCAAAAGGTACCTGGAAGGTGTCGGTATCAGCAGGTACCACCTTCAGCTTCAGTCCGGCACCGGCTGTATAGGGTTTGTACTCCGGAAAATACGGCGCGATGGTCAGAACTTCATCACCGGGATTGGAAACGGCACGCAGAGCGTGAGCCAGAGCGCCGGCAGCACCGGCCGTCATGAAGATGTTTGAAGCAGTATAATGGCATCCGTAACGCCGGTTCAGGTCAGCTGCGATTTTTTCTCTGATCTCCGGGATTCCCAGGCTGGGACTGTAGCCGTGAAGAGAAAGCGGGTCCAGTGTTTCCAGCTTTTCTTCCATGACGGAACGGACCGCAGAAGGCGCAGGTACAGAGGGATTGCCCAGACTGAAATCGTAAACGTTTTCAGCACCGATTTCCTTCGCACGCTTCTGCGAATAGTTAAAAATCTCAAAGATAATATCTTTTTCATTCAGCATATTGGTGTATTGTTGATTCAGCATGTGGATACCTCGTTGATTAAGTTTATTGATTAGGTATGTTGATAAGTTTATTGATTAAGAATGCAGCCGGGAATGCGGCAGATATAGCCGTTCGCCAGGGTCTGCTGCCAATGATTTTACCACGTTAACGTGAGAAAGACAAGGATAAGGTGACTTTATGGAAAATTATTCAATTGTGATTCCCTCCTATACGGTGGGACCGGAAGCCTATGCAAAAATTCCGGAATTCTGCAGATTGTATGGTAAAAAAGCTGTGGTCATCGGAGGTGAGAAGGCCATGGCTGCTGCCAGGGAAAAACTGCTGGGGGCTCTGGAAGGCTCCGATATGGAAATTATCGCATTTGTCCGGTACGGAAAGGAATGTACCTTTGAGGCGGCGAAGCGTCTGGAGGAAGAACCGGCCGTTCTGGAGGCAGATATGATATTTGCCGTGGGAGGAGGAAAGGCGGTGGATACGTGCAAGCTGGTCAGCCTGGAACTGGGGAAACCATATGCCGCATTCCCTACGATTGCTTCCAACTGTGCAGCGTCCTCCTCTGTATCCATCGTTTACAACGAGGATGGAAGTTTCTGCCGGTTTGTCCATTTCCTGAAATCAGCGCTTCATGTTTTTATGGACACGGATATCATGGCAAAAGCCCCGGTTCAGTATCTGTGGGCTGGAATCGGTGATACCTGTGCCAAATATTATGAGGTCAGCATCTCTGCAAAAGGCGAGCAGCTGGAGCATTTTCGTGCCCTGGGCGTCAATATGAGCCGTATGTGTATGGAAACGCTGGTTCAGCACGGAGAGCAGGCTCTGAAGGATAATGAAGCCGGGATTGCTTCCTATGATCTGGAGCAGGCGGCGCTGGCAATCATTATCACCACAGGCTGGGTATCCATGCTGGTGGCAAGGGACCATACCATGGATTACAATGGCGGTGTAGCACATGCATTTTTCTACGGTCTGTGCAGTCTGCCGGGATTCGATGAAACACGGAAAGAGCATCTGCACGGCGTGGTGGTAGGATTCGGAATCCTTATGCTTCTGCTCATCGACGGAAGAGAAGAAGAGTGTCAGAAAATGATGGAATTCAACCGGAAAGTGGGTCTTCCTGTGAAGCTGGCAGACATTGGTGTTACTGTGGAGGACGTGAAAAAAGTTGCCGGTATTATTGTACAGGATGAAGATCTGCAGCATTACCCTTACCGGGTGACCAAAGAGATGGTTGTGGAAGCTGCAGAGAAGCTGGATATCAGACCGTCCGGCAGTGAGAAACTCGGGTAGAGGAAAACCGCTTATCGTCCTAATGAAAAGATGGATTTTGTATCAGCACAGCGCCATAAAATAACATGTCTGCAATACTGTCCAGCCTTGCACCGAAATCACTGGCTGTCCCTGTTTTTCGGGCAATCCAGCCGTCCAGTGCATCCGTCAGACCGATGAAAGTATAGACCACAAAGAATCCAAAGAATTTCGGGGTCAGAAATACCAGAAAAAGAGATGAGATTATCCTTATTGATGTCATGGTATCCGCCGTATTCCATTTGTGGGTTTCAATTATGTCCCTTTTCACAGCCTGTGTCCTTCTTTCTAAATCAATATCTGTTTCTGCCATCACTGCGACTGGAAGACCGAACCGGTTTCTGCATTCCAGACAGAGGTTTCGTTCACACTGGTTTTGAGAATTACCTCGTTGATTTTCACCGATGTAAGGCCTGCGCTCTGGCAGGCCCGAAAACCGCCCGGTTTCCATCCATAACGTCCGGCAAGAAAAATTACCGGCAGGGCAGCTGCGATGACTGCCAGAAAGATTAATGTTTTTCTCAATGTTTTCATTTCTGAAATTCTCCTGATATGTAATCCCTGATTTACAGCGGCTTACAATCATTCTACAGGAAAATACAGGCTGTGCATAGGTACTTTTTTGTTGGTATGTGTTTATTTTATAGCTATGAGGGTGTGAAGGGCAATAAAAAACAGATCTGTTTTTTCAGCGTTAATAATACGGAAAGTGCGTTTTATTTCATGAATGAAAAGCTTCTGTACGTTTCCTCAGATATTTGGCTTTTGTTGCCATGCCGCCGCGGATATGCCGTTCAGACTTGTTCAGGTTCAGAACATCGCGGACACGGGAGGCAAGACAGGGGTTGATTTCGGTGAGGCGCACGGTAACGTCTTTATGCACCGTACTTTTGCTGATACCATATCGTTTCGCCGTCTGGCGTACTGTAGCTTTTTCCTCGATAATATAGTTGGCGATTTCCACAGCCCGTTCTTCTATGTAATCCTTCAAAAAAAGCCTCCGAAGACACTGTTTGTACAGTGTATGCGGAGACCGGTCCGACTATGCGGAGGATTATCGGGTGCCGATACTTATTCTTTACAATATTTTTCTATCACGCATTCATGTTTTTTATCTCTTTTATTGTAATTTATCCCTACAAGCAGGAGATTGCCTGCATATTCATCCAGTATTCCTGAGTAATTCTTTTCTTTGATCTGTTTTATAGCACCCTGAGCTGATTGATCCCACTTTAATTCCACAATCATGGCAGGCTTATCCGTGTATTTTCCGGGAAGGAAAACAATATCTGCAAATTGCTGAAAGAATAGCCGTCATACCAGCGTTTTGTATCTTCAAAATTTATATCATACTGAAGACAGAGATTTTTTACTTCATCCTCTGTAAAGCCAACATATTCTGCCAGTTTTTTAGGCTGGAGCATGGTGTATTCCCTGAAATTAAATTACATCATATTTATTTAAAAATGTTTCATAATCAGGATCGGCTGCTTTGTGAAGCCGCGGTATGCGGATTGTTGCACCTGCTCATTGCCGTTCAATCAGAAAGTAAATGGTAGATTGTTGTTAATTAAATGGAAGATTGCCGTCGTCGAGAGAAAAAACATCGCCAAATTCATAGTCTTCGTCCGGATCATAATCACCCATATCAAACATTTCTTCCAGGTATTCATCGTAAGCATTCAATACCTGTTCCATCTTCTTTCTGGCTTTTTTATTGCCGGTAATTTCGTAAAATTTCGATGCTGCCGTGAACATGACATCGTTTTCCTCTGTACATTCGTCACCATCTCCGATGAATTGCCGGATCAGCTGTTCGGCTTCATCAAATTCCTTCGTTTTCATCATGGCATAGACACCGGCAGCGGTAGCGTGGACATTTTCCGGTTCAGCTGCAATCCATTCCCGACAATACTGTGCAGATTCTTTGTTGCGTCCGAGGGAAGAGAGGGTGGTGGTGCGCAGAAATTTCAGGTCAGAACCGGTGTATTCGGGCCAGGAAAACAGGCTGAGAAGCTCATCACATACTTTGAGAAGATGCTCATAATCCTGTTTCATGTCCAGTTCATCCGTAAGATCTTCAATCCATCCTGAGAAATCATAAGCGAAGTCTGTGGCATCATCCAGCAGCACCAGCTCAGGCGCAAAAGAAGGATCGATCTGCCTCTGTTCAATAACGATTTCCTTCAGCAGCTCAAATGCCTGCATCCAGCAGCTGTCATTCTTTACGGCGCCGATCATGTTCTCATAACATTTTTCAGTTAATGTATTAAATTTTTTCAACTTTTTGTTCATTGACTTATTGCTTTTCAGTTTGTTGTCACTCATATGATTTGTCCTTTCACAGCAGCCTGTTTTCGACTGGTCTTTGACGGCTATTATATATTATACGCTATTTGCGGAAAGCGCGCTATAAAACGGCAGGAAATTTTTGATACGAAATTTATGAATCGGACTGAAATTAATGAGCGGGCTGATAAAAGTATGACAGGATTTGGATACACCTGATTCTCCGCACGATAAAACCCCCGGTTATCCGGGGGGGTGGTATATCAGTGTGCATGACTGATGGGGGATCTGATGTTTTACTGCATTCTCGCTAAAAGTGCGGCCCGTGCTTCTTCGAAACCGGGTTTTCCGAGAAGTGCAAACATGTTTTTCTTATATGCTTCCACACCGGGCTGGTCGAAGGGATTGATTCCCAGCAGATATCCGCTGATGCCGCAGGCAAATTCAAAGAAATAGAACAGCTGTCCCAGAGAGTATTCGTCCATGGCGGGAATCGTTACCATCAGGTTGGGAACACCTCCGTCCACATGGGCCAGAATCGTTCCGTTCATGGCATTTTTATTGACAAAATCCATGGGTTTGTCTGCCAGGTAGTTCAGTCCGTCCAGATCATTGTCTTCTGCCTTCAGGATGATATCCTTTTTCACGGATTCCACGTTCAGTACGGTTTCAAATGTGATATTGCTGCCGTCCTGAATAAACTGGCCCAGAGAGTGCAGATCGGTGGAGAAATCCACAGATGCGGGATACAGGCCTTTGCCGTCTTTTCCTTCGCTTTCGCCCATAAGCTGTTTCCACCATTCTGCGATATAGTGCAGGTTGGGTTCGTAGTTGGCCAGGATTTCGATGGCTTTTCCTCTTCTTAAAAGCAGGTTTCTTACGGCTGCATACAGAAGGGAATCATTTTCTTCGTAGGGAAGTTCCAGGCAGCGTTTTCTGCAGTCGGCTGCACCGGCCATTAACTGATTCAGATCGGCTCCGCTGGCAGCGATGGGCAGAAGGCCTACCGCAGTCAGTACGGTAAATCTGCCGCCTACATCGTCCGGTACTACAAAGGTTTCATAGCCTTCTTCTGCGGACAGACTCTTAAGTGCTCCGCGCTTGCGGTCTGTAGTTGCATAGATTCGTTTTGCAGCCTCTTCTTTGCCGTATTTTTCAATCAGAAGATTTTTTAAGACGCGGAATGCAATGGCGGGCTCTGTTGTGGTCCCGGATTTGGAGATAACATTCACGGAAAAATCACGGTCACCGATAATTTCAATCAGATCAGACAGGTAAGAACCGCTGATGCTGTTGCCGGCAAAATAAATTTCAGGGGCTTTACGGGTATCTGCACCCAGTTTATTAACAAAATTGTGATTCAGAAAGGAAATGGCAGCTCTGGAACCAAGATAGGAGCCGCCGATGCCGATTACTACCAGTACATCGGAGTCATTGCGGATTTTTTCTGCTGCTGCCTGAATCCGCGCAAATTCTTCTCTGTCGTACTGTTCGGGCAGGTCGATCCATCCAAGAAAATCGTTTCCGGGGCCGGTACGTGACAGAAGATCCTCTTTTGCCTGAAGCACAAGGCGCTTCATCATGGTGATTTCACTTTCTTTTACAAATTTTTTTGCATTTTCATAGGAAAAGGTAACTTTACTCATTTTTTATTATCCCTTCTGCCGAAGCTTAGAATTTTTTCAATCCGTGACATGATGATTTCTTCATCGTGATCACTGTCTATCATAATCTCAATCCAGTCGTTCTGGCAGATTCCCAGAGAAAGTACTTTCATATAATCTTTCACACTGGTTATTTTGCTGCCGGTTTTTATGGAGATAAAACATTGTTCCTCCAGTGCAGTCTGGCGGAGCAGGACGGCTATGCCAACATGAATTCCACCTGGTGTGGTTACCTGAATTTTTTTAATCATGGGTCCGGCTCAATCAGGACAGGATACGGATTCTGCTGCCGATATTCAGTACAGGAACTTCGGAGTCTTCCACAACGATTGTTCCGGGCAGTCCATCGATTTCACCGGTAAAACGGATGGAAATATGTCCCAGCGCTTCCAGATTTTTCTGAACGACGTCACCTACCAGAACGATCTTATATTCTTTACCATCGATTTCCAGAACCTGTCCTGCCTCGATTGCTGCAGATGCATCCTTTACATCGATGCTGTAGCAGTAGTCCTTCAGGGTATCCGGTGCGCTGTCACCAAACAGGATGATAGTTTTTTCTTCCAGAAAAGCAGATGCAAGTTCGCCTTTGCCTTTAACTTCGTTTTCATAAATAGCACGCATAATAATTTCTCCTTATATTTCTTATTAATTCATGATTACCGATTCATGTGTTTCATGTTTCAGATTAAATGTCAAAATCAGATATTAAAACTAAATGTCGAAATTCAGATATAAAATCATATAAGTATTACGCATCTTCAAACAACTGATTGTTTTTGATCATGGACAGAATAAAATCATCAGCCGTTTTCAGGCGGGAGATTTCTTCAATCAGTTCCTCGTGGGATGCGATTACCAGCAATTCATTGTAAATATGTACCAGAAGATCATCATTTTCTTCTGATTCCTCAGGCAGTACCAGCAGCAGGACCAGACGGATGCCGTCTTCTCCGGACCGGCGGGCGACCACCCCAAGGGCTAGAACAATCTTGTCTCCCTTATACTGTAAATGGGGAAAAGCGATGTTCTTATCAAATATCATGGAACTTTTTTCTTCCCGTTCCAGCAGTTTTTCCCGGAATTCACAGTCCAGAACCTCATCCTCGATCAGGCTGTCCACCATGTACAGAAGATTTTCCTGATATGTAAGATTCCGGTTCAGTACAAAGAAGCGCTCCTGCTCCAGAATTGCCGCAATCAGGGAATTCAGCCCTGTTTTCATGGAAACATCAAGATGTTTCGTGAATTTCAGCTGTTCTATTTTTCTGAGAACTTCCACTTCATCGAATACTTCTTCCAGATAGATCACCGGTATGGAAGGATTCTCAAATTCCCGTGCAGTTGAGATGATCAGATCAAAATCGTCTCTGTTCTCCGCTTCCCGTTCTGTCATCAGTTCAAATGTTGTCTGGTCCGACAGCATCTTTCTTAACTGAATCTCGATCAGCTTTCCTGAAATCGCACCCTGTGCACAGACAATTCCCACACGGAATGTTTTCTGTCCTTTGTAATGCTGCTCCTCCAGAAACAGGCTGAAGTAGGAAGCAAGAAAGCCAAGTTCATCGTCCAGTACGACCAGGCTGGTCTGTTCTTCAATCACTTTTTTTGCCAGTTCCGCCATTTTACAGGCCAGAGGGAATTTCTCCCGGATATCCGCCAGAGCATAGTTTTTGATATGGAACTGGTATTTCAGTCGGTTCAGCATAAAATTGATGTGATACACAAATTCATCCAGCAGATCTGTGGGTGCAATATGAAAATTCATATCGTATGCAATGCGGTTCAGAATCTTCACCACCAGTTCGGCAACTTCCTCACTGATCTCCATCATCTGCAGATTATCTTTATCCATGGGTGTACGCATGCCTGCGATGGGCAGGGATATGAAAATCACTTCCTCCATGGGTATTTCCAGCTGAAAAATCCGCACCGTTTCTTTTACCACCTTTTCTGCAAAGAGATAGGCTCTGGTCTGTTTCAGTTCCAGATATTTTTCCTGCAGTGTTCCCAGAGGGTGGTCGTTCAGTACGCGGTCTATCATCAGCGTATAGGAACGCATGAAATACTGTGAAGTCATATAGTCCAGGCCGAATTCCTCACAACATTCGTTTACCATGATCTCCAGATCGTCATCCAGTATAAATCTTTCAAAAACATGATCATACATGTGTTCCAGTATGAACAGACGAAGCTGAAGTTCCTCGCCTTCCAGGCGGATTCCCGTATTGGTTTTACCGATGATCTTTACCTGATAGCTGTCCAGCATTTCACGCAGTTTTTTCAGATCCACATTAATGGTGGTGCGTCCCACACACATTTCATCTGCCAGATCATCAATGAGCACTGCATTTTCCTCGTGCATCAGCCGCCTCATAATGTAGCCGTACCGCTTTGCCGGTGAATTCAGATAATCGTTCCGGCAGTAAACCAGCTGTTTTCTCTCCCGGAAGCTTTTATCATCCAGAATAAACAGCATATATCTGCCCGATGCGGATTCTACCAGAGCGCTCCCGTCAAGGATCTGATTCAGTTCCTTAATGTCATTTCTTATGGTCTTTGTGCCAACTTTCAGTTTTTCGGCCAGACTTTCCAGCCTGGCATTTTTGCGCAGTTCCATAATATTCAGAATCTGTGCAAGCCTGCTGTCTGAAGTTCCTGTTCTCATAACATACATCCCCCAAAAATATGTCATACAATATAATCCGGTCATCATTTCCCATAACCCGTTCCCCGGGCACTCATCCTCAGGATGAAATGCCCACCGGGTTATTATGTAAAGGATAATCTGATTATACCTGAAACTATAGATTGATTAAAGCTGCAATTTTTCAGGGGGATGGAAATCCGGCAGATTAATCTGTTTTCAATTTCCTGTCTATTGTCAGATTTCTGTTCTTCATCAGCCTCGGGTCTTTTATCAGTTTCCGGTTTTCTATCAGCCTCTTGTCTTGCCACCTGCTACATTGTAGGTTACGCCGTGGATATAGGAAGCCTTTTCGCTGCCCAGATAGCATACCAGGTCGGCAACCTCTGACAGTTTGCCGGAGCGGCCCAGGGGAGTGGTGGAGGTTTTGCTGTAGCCTGCTCTCAGATCATCAACCGTGATGCCTCTGGTATAAGCCAGAGCTGTTTCGTAACCGATGGTGCGTAATCCGGTTGCTTCCATGATGCCGGGTGCTACGCCTACCACACGTACACCCTGTTTGCCCAGTTCTTTTGCCCAGGATCTGGTGAAGGAGTTTACTGCATTTTTGGTTGCTGCATAGATACTCTGTCCTTCGGAACCTTCCAGTCCGCTTTCTGAAGACATGTTGATGATGACACCGTCTTTTTTATCGACCATGACACGTCCTGCGGCCTGAGCGCATAAGTAAACACCTTTCAGATTGACATTGACAACCTTGTCAAATACATTATCATCCAGCTCGAATTCTCCATGAGGCTGTTTTGCATCTACCAGAAGTCTGGGAATGTTGATACCTGCATTATTTACCAGAACATCGACTGTTCCGAATGTGTCAACGGTCTGTTTTACCATATCTTCAACACTTTCACGATCTGTAACGTTGGTTACCACATACAGAAGCTTGTCGGAATCGGAATCCATCTCCGGTGCATTGGGGCTCATGTCTGCAATAACAACATTGGCACCCTGCTCCAGAAATTCTTCTGCTACCGCTTTACCGATACCTGATGCACCACCTGTTACGATTACTGTTTTTCCTTCTAAATTTAACCAGCTGTTCATATGATTTATTCCTTTCTGCAAACTGCTTCAAAATATTTATAATGATTGATTTATTGTTTCTGTTTTATTGATTGTTTGATTGTTGTTTCTCCGTTTTGAAATTTTTGTCTGTTTTGTCCGATATTATAATCCGGCAATACAGTCGTCGTTTCATATGTTACGGTGACTTTTTATAAGCCGGGATAAAGTCCGATACTTGCAACCCATGCAACCAGTACACGGGGAACACCGATCAGGAATCTGGAGTAGAGAACAGAGGGAACACCAACCTCTACTGTTTCGGGTTCTGCTTCTGCAAGCCCCAGACCTACGGGAATGAAATCACATGCACACTGGGTGTTGATTGCAAATAATGCAGGCAGAGCCAGGCTGGGAGCAATGTTGCCCTTGCCGATTTCCACACCGATCATGGTACCGATTACCTGTGCGATTACTGCGCCGGGGCCCAGCAGAGCAGACAGTACGGGGATGGAGCAGATGAAGCCAAGTACGATTAATCCGATACCGTTGCCTGCCAGCGGAACCAGCATTTTAGCGAACCAGTCACCGAAACCGGAGCCCTGAATGATACCGATCAGCATGGCTACAAATGCCATGAAGGGAAGAATGGTGGTGATCATGGACTGAATCGCATCTCTGGCTGCCTGATACAGGGTATTTACCACTTTACCGGCTCCCATACCAATCTTCTGGATAATACTGTTCTTGCTGTTTTCAGCCAGAGTCTGGGAAACTTTTTTGTCAGCGCTGTATTTGAATTCGCGCTTGGGTGCTTCTTCTTTTGCTTCAGCTTCTTTTACGGCTTCTGCTTTTGCAGGAGCAGCTTCTTTTGCAGGGGTGGCTGCCTTTACAGGAGAAGCTGCAGCAGCTGCGTCATCAGCGGGGCTGATCTGATTCAGACCTACAGCGGAAACATAGATATCTTCTGTGATGAATTTTGCCAGAGGTCCGCTTTTTCCAACGGGCATAATGTTGATGGTGGGGATTCTCTTCTGAGGGTAGATACCGCAGCGCAGAGTGCCGCCGCAGTCGATTACCACCAGGAAAGTTTCTTCATCAGGAACAGAAGTCTTGAAACCGTTTACTGCGGTACAGCCTGTCAGTTCCACGATTTTGCCAACGATTTCCGGCTCTGCACCGCCGCCGGTGATGAAAACCAGTTTATCCTTGCCGGCTTCCGGTTTTACTGTTAACGGGCCGCCGAATCCGCCGCTGCCTCTTTCAATCTTAATTGCTCTGTATTCTGCCATTTTCGTTCCTCTCCTTTTCTACAGTGTATTTTTCAGTTCGATATTCTGCTGTTTCATAACCATTTTTGTGGTAAAATCGGTAACCCAGCCTGCGAAGAAATTCATTACAAGACCAACCAGCATGTAACGCAGTGCCAGAGGTGTTGTACTCAGACCCAGTGTGGAGATACCGTCTGCAATACCCAGATAAATGAAAATTTCGCCTACATTAATGTGCGGGAACATACCGCTGTTGGTATGGCAGTGATAAGTGGATGCCGCATAATAACTGGGTTTCATTCTTTCCGGAAGAAATTTGCCCATTGACAGTGCCATGGGATTTCCCAGCATGAATGCGGAAATAAAAGGAAGAACACCGTATGCGAGAATTACATTTCCTGAGCAGACACGGGCGAATTTATTGATTCTTTCCTGTCCGATCAAAGCAATCAGGGCATTCATGAAAACCAGCAGTAACAGAACTTTGGGAACAATGCTGGAAACCCATCCGATAAATGTCTGAGCTCCAGTATCAAACAGGCCCATAAAACCTTCAGCAACGTTTACAACAATATCCATATTAACCTCCTCTTTCTATGCCTGCTTTCTGCGGCTGAACATATTGACAACTTTTGTTAATGGTGCAGGTTCTTCCAGGATTTCACCGCCATTCATGAGAATATTGTAATTGGAAGACGCCTCCTGAACTGCTTTGGACAGCGGTCTGGCAAGATGAAGGTTTCTGCAGTCCTCCGGTTTGATACTGCCCACATCCATGCCTTCAAAACCTTTCAGTTCATGGAATCTGGCAAAAACGGTAACACCCTGCATGTAACTTCCTTCCAGTATGTTTCCCCTTTCATCTATGGCAAACATGGCGATGGCACCGGCCCGTAAAGCACCTTTGCTTTTGCCGATCGCCACCCGGCCCTGCTGCCGCAGCCTGCGGTAACTGGTATTGAAACTTTTCATCTGCACGAATGTCAGCAGATACTGCAGAATAAATGCTGCGCAAAACAGAATAATCAGCGGGATAATATTCATGATGTCTCTCCTTTCAGAACCTGTATCAATCAAATCCAGACTTTTTCATCAGCTGCATGGCCATGTGCACTTTTGTTTTGTCTGATGAAATAATACAATATTTATTGTACAATATTAATACATTGTTTTTCTTGCTGGTTGAAATATAAAAATTATTTCATAAAATAAATGGACTTTAACAGTATTAGTTCGTAAAATTTCCACAATCTGGAATTTCGCCGGATGATTGCATTCAGGTTGAGGATTTCTGCTTTGTATGATATATTTTTGATAATATAATTGTAACGTGAGAGAAGAGCGTCTCTCCGGTAAGCCCCCCGGCGGATTGCGGCGATAAGTATAACTGATCTGAGAAATACAGGAGGATGCGGCTATGAATGATATGATTGACAGAATCATCACTTTTTTTGGAGATACCATTTCGTATGGAGGAGAATTCCTGATTTCCTGGTGTACTAACATGATTCCCTCCATCTTTCTGGTGCTGATCTTAACCAATACCATCGTCCGGCTGATTCCTTCCCGCTGGATAGAAAAGGCAGCATCTGAGGCTTCGCGCCATGTGCTGCTGAAATATATGCTGATTCCATTTCTTGGAAGTATCGTTCTGACGAACCCATCCGCCCTGACTCTGGGGCGCTTTATGTCGGAAAAGGATAAGCCTTCCTATTATGCATCCGCTTCCTTTTTCTGCCACACCAGCAACGGCATTTTCCCCCATATCAATTCCTCTGAGCTTTTTATCTGGCTGGGTATTGCTCATGGAGTGGAAATGCTGGGATATTCTTCTGTTCCTCTGGCAATCCGGTATCTGGCAGCAGGCCTGGTGGCCAATTTTATCTGCGGAATCGTAACTGACCGTACAACGGCATATTATTGCCGGAAAATGAATATTACATTGTCTGATGTGCCTGACTGGAAACTGAATGTGGAGCCTGCATATGGAAAAAAGAAAAAGGGTGACAGAAATCGTAGTACAGATGAAAAGCCGGCTGCGGAAATGAAAACGGAGAGCAGCAATCAAAATGCCGCTCTGGAAACATCTGAAGACACCTGCTGGCATTCCGTCCGCATCCGGGCAGGCAATGGCGGTTATGGCGGCCCTCTGATTCTGAAACCGGACGAAAAGCGGAATAAATTGATCTATGTGGCCGGCGGAGGCAGAAAACCGGCCATTGTGGATAAAATTGAGGAAATCACCGGATGTACGTCTGTTAACGGTTTTAAAGCGGGAATACCGGATGAAGAAGTTTTTCTTGCCGTAATCGACTGCGGCGGAACGCTGCGCTGCGGAATCTATCCGAAAAAACGAATTCCTACTGTTAACATTCTGCCCACCGGAAAAAGCGGTCCTCTGGCTCAGTATATTACGGAAGATATTTATGTTTCGGCTGTAACAGAAGACTGTATTACTGAAGTGAAAACGGATGCTGAAATGAAAATGGACGCAGAAGCGGAAAACGTTCTTCCGGAAGATAGCTTTCCCGGATCTGTCCTGCTTCAGAGGGCGACCGGTGTGATTTCTATGTGGGGCAAGGGCTGTGCCTGCGCTTATAAAGCCGCCCGGGACAGTGTGGATATTGTCCTTCATACACTGCTTCCGATGATGGGTTTCATATCGCTGTTCACTGCCGTGATTGAATGCTCAGGGCTCAATAGTTTTATTGCGAACCATCTGACTTTTCTGTCTTCCAATATCATCGGGCTTTTTATACTGGGAATTATCATATCCTTCCCCCTGATTTCTCCAATTCTGTCACCGGGAGCAATCATTGCTCAGGTGATCGGAACCGTGATCGGAGCACAGATCGGAAACGGAACCATGGCGGTTTCGCTGGCTCTTCCGGCCTTGTTTGCAATCAACACTCAGGCTGCATGCGATTTTATACCTGTCGGGCTGGGGCTGGCAGACGCACAGGATAATACCATCAAGGTCGGAGTACCTTCTGTTTTAACGTCCCGATTTCTGACCAGTGGGATTCGTATACTGACAGGAGTCGTTTTTGGCGTAGGGCTTTACAGCCGGTGATTTTTTACAAATTTATTTGGCGGGTACAAAAAGTGCCGCAGAGGATTCTGATATAAGGTGTCTTCTGCGGCACTTTTTCTGTGTGGCTTTGCCACGCAGATTTTTAAGCGGCTTTTTTCTGGTATTTTATACTGAAAAAACCGCAATTGGTGCAACAGGCAGAAGCTGCGCCGATATGCCATGAAAACAGAAAATACCGGGGAGGAAAATTTATCCATTACTGGCGTTTAAAAACGAAACGGAAAAAATAAAATTTCGAAATCATGTTTCAAAATACAACTTATTCAATAAAAATAATACAAAAAAATCATACTTGTTTCGTATTTAAACACATTGTGCGATTCGTTTTATTGTTGAGAACCCTGTCATCCTGTATACTTTAGGCAAGCTGAAACGTACTGAATTGTGCAAATCTGCAGATATCTACATACAGTACCGGTTAATAAGGACTTTTAAAACCAAGGAGGAAAACAAGATGACACTTCCAATGATTTTTGCTCTTGCAATTACCATCTTCATGATTATTCTGGTCATGATCGATAAACTGCCGTTTGGCGCACCGCCGCTGCTGGCCTGCCTGCTGCTGGTTATTTTCAATGTTGTTGATATTAAAACTGCTTTCGGTGGATTTTCCAACTCAACCATCGTAATGCTTGCATCTTTCATGGCAATCATTGCTGCACTGCAGAAGACAAGCTTTATCACTGCTTTTAAGAAAGCCATGTACAATATGGCGAATAAAGGTGGTTTTATGGCCTTCGTGATGATTATCCTGATCGTTATGCTGGGCTGCAGCCTGTTCGGTACCGGTTCCACCGCATACTATGTACTGACCATCGGTCTGCTTTCCACTCTGCCCTACAACAAAAAGCTGCCGCCGTCCAAGATTGTCATGACTGCCGGCTTTGCTGCAAATCATCCCCTGATTCCGCTGAATACGGCACTGCAGTACGGTATTGTGATTGCGGTTATGGAAAGCGCAGGTGTACTGGCCAATATTTCCATGGTGAAGTTTGCTGTAGTGAACTTCTTCCTGTCCATGGGCTTCCTGCTTAACTGTCTGATTCAGTACAAATTACTGCCTGATCATCCCATTGCAGCTGCAAGCGAGGATTCCATTGCAGCTGCAAACGAAGAAGGATCGTCGCTTCCCAAATGGAAAGAATATGTTACCTACATCGTGTTTGTTGCGGCTGTTGCAGGTATGATTCTGCAGAGCTCCATCGGTGATGCAGGATACGCAATCCCCGGCCTGTCCGTAGCAGTACTGCTGGTAATCGGTGTGATGGATTTCAACGAAATCCGCGATGCAATCTGTGCTCCTATCATCCTGGTGTCAGCAGGTGTTATTGGTATCGCTGATGCGCTGGGCAGCACCGGACTGACAAATCTGGTTGGTGAAACTGTAGCCGGTATGCTGGGGTCCAATATCAATCCGTTTATTCTGGTCTTTGTCTTCTGCATTCTTACCAGCGTGCTGGCAACCATGACCGGTTCTACGATTGGTACCGTATATGTATTCGCACCTCTTGCCATCGCTACCTGTACAAGTCTGGGCATGGATCCCACCGCGGCAGCAGTTGCCATCGTCATCTCCGGATGGTGCGGACATTTCCTGCCTATTGATGGTATGCCTGCCATGGTTATGGGTGTCGGTAAATACAACCTGAAAGAGTTCTGGAAATTTACCATTCCGCAGTACTTTATCCGTCTGCTGGCTCTGACTGCCGGTGCAGTGCTGATGTTCCCCATGTAATCGGAAGTGGAATGAATTTCAGCAGATATAGTGAAACATAGACTGAACTTCGGATAAGCCTGAATTAATTTCAGATACGGTCCGAAGTTCGGAGAAAGGAATAAGGTATTATGACGAAAAACAAGTTTGAACTGGAGCATATCGGGATCAATACTCCCAATGCAGAAGAAGCAGAGAAGCTGGCACAGCTTCTGAGCATGATGTTTAATCTGGAACCCCGTCACGGACAGAAATCCGAATTCGGCGGCCCGTACTTTGAGTGTATGAAAGCCCCTTTTCTGGGCACAAACGGTCATATTGCCATGCGTACACCGGATCTGAGTGCTGCCGTAGAAGAATTGAAGGAAAAAGGATTTTCCTTCAACATGGATACGGCTGCCTGGACAGAGGATGGAAAACTGAAAAATATCTATCTGGACGGAGAGTTCGGAGGATTTGCCATCCACATTATGCAGAAATAAAAACAAATGTACATGTAAAGTATGAAAAAGCCGATCACCGGAAACAGTGATCGGCTTTTTCAGGTATTTTGTCTCAGCTGATATCGCGTGTCAGGTCTTTTACCCAGATGTACTTTTTGTAATGTGCCATGACCCAGGGGATTTTTCCTACTTCATCAAGGCAGGTGCAGGCGTACACGACCAGTACCGGCCAGTGAAACAGAAAGGTTCCTGCCGCTGCCAGCGGAATGGCAATTCCCCACATGCATACAGCCAGACTGTACATGTCAAACATGGTGTCTCCGCCCGATGCAAAGATTCCGTTGATGATAATGGTATTGACTGCCCGGCCAATCATGTAAAATGCCATAATCACCATCATGCCGGTCAGATAGCCGGCCGCGCCGTCCGTAAGCTTTACGAACCGCAGCACAAAGGGAGTGACGGCAAGCATAACGCCCGTAGACAGAAAACCACATAAAAATGCCAGTTTTACGAGACGGTCTCCGTACAGTTTTCCGCGTTTCAGATTGCCTGCGCCAAGCTCGTGTCCCACCAGAATGCCGCCGCCGCTGCTGATACCGTTGCAGAGACAGCAGATCAGGTCACGTACTACGGAGGCGATGGAATTGGCTGCGGCTGCATCGGTTCCCATGTGCCCCATAAATGCGGTATAAGAAGTAAAGCCTACGCCCCAGAACAGGCAGGCGCCAAGCAGGGGAAGCGCGCATTTGCCAAAATCGGCTGCAAGAAGCGGATCGCGTTTCATAAAACGGCTCAGGTCCGGGCGGATATATCCGTCTTTCAGGGAACAGACAATGCACCAGATCAGTTCGATAGCTCTGGCGATCAGGGTGGCCAGCGCTGCGCCCTGAACTTCCATGGCAGGCAGGCCGAACAGACCATAGATCAGCACGCCATTCAGAATAATGTTGATTACTACGGCACCGGAACTGATGAGGGCTGTCTGTGAAGCATGTCCGCTCACCTTCATGATTACGAGATAGCACTGGGAAATACCGGTAAGCAGATAGGACCAGCCTGCAATCCTGAGATAGCGGATTCCTATGGTGATCAGGACTTTTTCATTGGTAAAAATCAGCATCAGATAGCGGGGGAAAAACATGCATCCCGCAAAGAACAGCAGGGAAACCAGTCCGCAGCACCGGAGACTGATGCAGAATATATCATTAACGGTCTGACGGTCGCCTTTTCCCCAGTACTGTGCCCCCAGAATCCCGGCAGTGGACACAATGGCGGACAGAATCATGTTCTGAATAAACTGAATCTGAGTAGCCAGGGAAACGGCGGACATGGAATTCTGCTCGACACTTCCCAGCATGATGGCATCTGCCGCAGCTACAGAGGCCAGCATCAGGCTCTGAAGCGCAATGGGAGCAGTCAGCTGGAACAGCTTCCGGCAAAAAAATCTGTCTGAAAACAGGTGATCTTTCATGGTTTAAAATACCTTTCTCTTTTGATAATTGTAAAGCTGCAGATCCGCATCTCTATCCGCGGACTATTTTACATGAACCTCCGTGTCTGTGCAAGAAGAGAAATACGTAAATAAAGAAATGTATAAAAAACAGGTAAATAAACGAAAAAACGGAACTTCCCTGAACAATCATACATATTTGAATGTTCAGAAGAAATTCCGTCATGGTGATGCAGTAATATACTTTATCTCATGATGATATATACCGTATAGGCCAGGTACAGGGCTACCATAATAGCGCCGCGCATACGGCCGATCTGGTAATCTTTTTTTGCCATGAGCCAGGTAAGGGCGCTGGCCGCGATCAGGAATATGGCATCAAAAGTGGACAGAACATCCACCTTCATGGGTGAAATGGTTGTTGATGTGGCGAGTACGAACAGGATGTTGAACAGGTTGGAGCCGATGACGTTGCCGAGAGCAAGTCCGTTTTCGCCTTTTTTGGAAGCAACCATGGAGGTTACAAGCTCCGGAAGTGATGTTCCGAAGGCAACTACGGTAAGGCCGATCAGTGTTTCGCTCAGTCCGAAAGAGGCTGCGATGAGGCTGGCATTATCAACAACCAGGTTGCCGCCGATAACGATCGCTGCCATGCCGCCGATGATGTAAACCACGCTGAGCAGGGGGCTCAGTACCTTGATTTCTTCCTCATCGTCATCATCTGTTCCTGCGGCTCTGTCTTTCAGTGCGCTGCGAACAGTTTTTTCCATGAAATAAGCGAACATGATCAGCAGAATAATACCGTCAAGGCGGCTTAAATCGTGATCAAATCCGAATAAAAGAAGCATCACGACAGCCGCAAGGATCGCGTAGAGATAATCACCGTTCAGGATTTTTTTATCCATAGGCATGGGTGCCAGTAAAGAGCAGAGTCCGAGAACCATCATTAGGTTGAAAATATTGGAACCGATGACGTTGCCTACTGCGATGTCATTGCTTCCGGACAGGGACGCGGAAATGCTGACTGCCAGTTCCGGGGCGCTGGTACCGAAAGCAACAATTGTAAGACCGATAATGATTGTGGGGATTCTCAGCAGTTTGGCAACGGAGGAACTGCCTTCAACGAAGAAGTCAGCTCCCTTTACCAGTAAAACGAAACCGAGAATCAGTAAAATATAAGCCATAATGTTGTGTCTCCTCTGTTAAATCAATGATATTGGGTAGTGTTGTTGAGCCGGTAATCAATAACAGTAAAAATCAGGCCTGTCTCTTTCCTTCTGACATACGAACAGCGTAGTCAATCGCATTTACAAGGCTCAGTTCGTTGCTGGTGCCTTTGCCGGCCAGGGCGAATCCGGTTCCGTGGTCTACGCTGGTGCGGATAATGGGAAGTCCCAGGGTTACATTGACGCCTTCCACTGCTTTCCAGGACTGTTTTTCGCGGTCATATACAAAACCGACTGTTTTCAGCGGGATATGCCCCTGGTCATGGTACATGCATACAACGATATCATACCAGCCGCCGAGTGCTTCGGAGAAGACACTGTCCGGAGGGATGGGTCCGATGGCATTGATGCCTTTGGCTTTTGCTTCTTCGATAGCAGGCTTGATTTCTTCAATTTCTTCCGTGCCGAACAGGCCGTTTTCACCGCAATGGGGATTGAGGCCGGATACAGCGACTCTGGGATTTTCGATGCCCATATCCTGGCAGGCTTTATGTGCGATTTCGATGACCTCCAGGACACGGGCTTTTTTAACACGGTCGCAGGCTTCACGCAGGGATACGTGGGTAGAAACGTGAACGACGCGCAGATCGTGGTGGGCAAGCATCATGGTATATTTTTTTGTATTGGTGTAGGATGCATAGATTTCGGTGTGACCGTCAAAATGGGTATGGCCGTCGGAAAGTTCGCCGTTGTAATGCTCCAGTGCCTTGTTCATGGCTTCTTTGTTCAATGCATTGGTACAGGTGGCGTCCACTTCACCGGCCAGAGCCAGTTCGATGACTTTTTTGACGCACTGAAACGCTGCGTTGCCGCCTTCAATACTGACTTTTCCGATTTCAAAAGCTGAAATATCCTGGATCAGAGGCAGATGCAGGACATCAACGGTGCCGGGGGTAAACTGTGCGTCTGATACCTTTTCACAGCGATGAATCTGCATATCTGTCAATCCGGTAAAACGGACAGCCTGCTCCATAATAGAGGCATCGCCTACTACAACAGGGCGGCAGCGGTCATATATATCTGCGTGCGCAAGAGCTTTGATTGTGATTTCGGGGCCGTTGCCGGCCGGATCTCCCATGGTAATTCCTACGATCGGTTTGTTATTCATTGTGATATTCCTCCTTTTTTACAAATATCTTTCAGGCAGGACATGTCCTTTGATGGGACATGCCCTTTGATTTTCAGAGAATCTGTTTTAATCAGCACATACCTTTTGCGGCATTTTCAGCCAGTACTTTTTTCAGCGCCTCAATACCTTCTTCCGGAACCTGATTGAAAGGTGCGCGGCATTTGCCTACGTTGTAGCCCAGCAGGGAAACGGCAGTTTTTACGATGGTATTGGGGTTGCCGTAACGGAATACGGCACGCAGGCTTGCGATGGAATCCTGAGCTTTCTGAGCTTCTTCCAGTCTGCCGGCCTTGAACAGGTCGTAGATGGATGCGAGTACGTGGGGGTATACGTTTGCGCAGCCCGCGATGCCGCCTGCTCCGCCTTCTTTCAGACAGGGCAGAATCAGGGAATCGTTGCCGGAAAGTACACGGAAATCTTTGTCCAGATCCTGTGTCAGATGGATATAGGCTTTCAGGTTTTCCCAGTCACCGCTGGAGTCCTTGGCACCCATGATCACATCCACATCTTTAGCCAGTCTGGCAACGGTCTCGGGCAGCAGTTTGTTTCCTGTGCGGGCAGGAATGTTATAGAGTACAATGGGAATATCCACATGTTTTGCGACAGCAACGTAGTGATCGTATAATTCCTGCTGGGAAGCCATGGCAAAACTGGGCGTGATGATGGAAAGAATATCTGCCCCCAGTTCCTGAGCTTTTTTGCTCATGCGGATGGTGTCGGCAGTGGAAATACATCCGGTGCCGGCGTAAACGGGGACACGTCCGTGAACCTGATCGATGGTTGCTTCCAGTACTTCAATTTTTTCGTTTTCGCTGAGAATGTAGCCTTCTCCGTTGGTTCCGAAAGGGAACAGACCGTGTACACCGCCATCGAGAAGACGGTCAATCTGCTGGCACAGTACATCAAGATTGACGCTTTCGTCAGGGTTCATGGGTGTCAGGATTGCGGGGATAATACCTTTGATTTCTGCGTTTTTCATTTATTTTCTCCTGTTCTGTTATGTTTTATATTGTCAGTTGTGTGTTCTGCGCTGCCGTATCAGCAGTGCTGTTTACATGATTTCCAGATAAAGGGCGCGTGCATCGGCGGGGGTTACTTCTCTCATATTATTGACAAGAAGACGTGTTACCTGCATGCCTGCTTCAACCAGTCCGTCCAGATCTTCTGCGGGAACGCCGAATTCCTTTAGGCTGGTGGGAATGTCCAGATCCTTAACGATTTTTTCCATCCATGCCAGCATGTATGCACTTTTTTCTTCTACAGTGGTGCAGTTTTTTTCGGTGTGAACGCAGCGGTCATAGGCTGCGGCAAAACGTTCACGGCATACGGGCTCGTTGAAACGCATAACCGGTGCCAGCAGGATGGCATTGGATACGCCGTGGGGAATATGGTATTTTCCACCCAGAGGATAGCTGAGGGCATGAACTGCGGTTGTACCGGAAGCAGTGATTGCCAGTCCGCCGTAGTAGGCTGCGATCTGCATGCGGTTCTTTGCTTCCATGGCTTCCGGGTCGCTGCAGGCATCCATGATATTGTTCAGAATCAGATCAAGGCCTTCCAGGGCGTACAGATCGCTGAAGGGATTGGCTTTATTGCCGGTAAAGCATTCGATGCAGTGGGCCAGAGCGTCTACACCGGTAGCTGCCGCAATACTGCGGGGCAGGTTTTTGATCATTCTGGCATCCAGAATTACATAATCAGCAATCATGTTTTCGTTGACGATACCGACTTTCAGTTCCTTTTCGGGCACGGCAACAATGGCGTTGGGGGTTACTTCTGCTCCTGTACCGGCAGTGGTGGGAATCAGAATGATGGGAACACATTTGCGGGCGCGGCCGGGAGTGTCCAGCAGTTCCTTTACACCGTATTCGTCTGTAACCAGAACACTGGCCAGCTTGGCTGCATCCATGACGCTGCCGCCGCCGCAGGCTACGATCATATCTGCCCTGCTGGCTTTGAACTGATCAACCAGCTTCTGTACGGACATATAATCCGGTTCCGGCGGGAGTTCATCCAGCACATAGTATTCTGCACCGGCTGCTTTGACTGCTTCTTCGGGCAGGGAGAACAGGCCGCAGGCTTCAATTCCTTTATCGGTAAACATTGCTACTTTTTTTGCATTGACAGACTTCAGGATGGAAGTGATGTTATCCATGGCATTTTCCCCGCCGTATACGGCATGGGGCATTTTCAGATTATAGGCAGTAAGCATTTTTTGTTCCTCCTTGTTGGGTTAACGGCTCTGGGCAGCGGTGGGATTGTAAAGTCCGACACGTTCCCGTTTTGTTCCCAGTACATCCTGCTCGGTGAAACGGACATATTTGATTCCGAGGCGGGTGTGGGATGCGTAGGCCAGATGCAGATTTCCGTCTGCAGACTGCATCAGATAGGGATATTCATACTGACGGTTGTTGGTTTTATTTTCATCACCCATGAAGCCTTCTCCGCGTTCCATCCAGCGGATGATGGGGAAGGTCAGACCGCCGTCTTCGGACAGAGCCACAGCAACCGGGCAGCGCAGTCCGGGCCATGCAGCCTTGCCGGGCCGGGGATCGGGGGTGCAGGTGGGATTATAGGCAATTGCGATGCGTCCGCTCTGGAGGCGCAGCGCACTGATACTGGAGTTGTTGTTGGGCAGCGGCGTGGGAACCGGTTTGCTCCAGGTCTCGCCCCAGTCGAATGACTCGCTGCGGTGAATGCGGTAAGCTTCGCGATTGCGCATAAATGCGACCAGATGTCCGTTTTCCAGTTCCACCACGTTGGCGTGTACGTGGCCGTTGCTTTCGGGCATCATGACCATTCTCCAGGTCTTCCCTTCATCATCGGAAATACGGAAAGCGGTGGGATCACCGGATAATCCATCAACGGAATCGGTGCATAACCAGTTGGAGAAGATCCATCGTCCATTGGACAGAATCTGTATCGGCTGACGGCAGAAAGTGCCCTCTTCAGGAAATACGGTTTCGCAGGGCCCCCAGGTTCTTCCGCCGTCTGTGCTTTTCTGGCAGCGTACCACAGCGGTATACTGCATGTTGTCTTTGCCCTCCTGACGGTCCAGCTGAGCGGTGTACATGGCCCATACAGCATGGTCGGGACCGTAGAAGAGGGAAGGATTCTGTTCGCTGCGGGTGGGATCACCGGAGATATCAACCGGTGGAAGCCATGCCTTGCCGTCTTTGGGAAGTACGGAACAGATGATATGAATATCAGCACTTCCTTCGTAGGTTCCTGCAAACCAGCAGCACAGCAGATCGCCGTCAGGCAGTTCCAGTAATGCAGGGGCATGTGCAGTGGGATATCCACCGGTGGGGAGCAGCGCTTCCAGAATTCCCATGTCATCATTTTCATAAATGGTGCCGTCCCATGTCAGGCCGGGTAATTTAGTGTATTGCATGTTATTTCCTCCTTGTATATGAAATTATGTTGTGTTTTCTGTCTGGTAAATGATGTTTCTTAAATCTCTGAACAGGATTCCCTGAATCATCAGATCACATTCCGGATATTCTGCGGGCCAGATCGACCAGCAGTGTTTCCTGTCCGAAGCCGCCTGATTTTGAGATTACATATTTACTGCAGCCTTTATAATAGAAACGGGACAGGACTACGCCCTTTTCCAGTTCGCATACGGGCTCCAGCTCTTTGACACCGACACATTCCATACACTGCAGAAGTGTGTCGCCGCCGGTGATCAGAAGCGTCCCCAGAGCCGGGCTGGTAAAAAGTTCT
Organism: Lachnospiraceae bacterium; assembly: GCA_022774705.1. Classification (GTDB taxonomy): domain Bacteria; phylum Bacillota; class Clostridia; order Lachnospirales; family Lachnospiraceae; genus TWA4. The sequence goes on from JALFLM010000114.1 coordinate 58,343, forward strand.
CCCACAAGATATCCGATGGAGCGGGCGATTCCCAGACGGATCTCTTCAAGCTGGATATTTCCGGCAGATGCATAAGTTTCCGTGATGGCGTTGCCGCCTTCGTCGTTGGCATCGATGATGCAGAGGGGGTGAGTCTCCAGATTGTGGTGAATGTTCTGAAAATCTTTTCTGCCCTGCTCACTTTGCCAGTAGCCGGGCTCCAGCTTCTGTTCCGGTGTCAGGTGAATATGGATAAAACCGGCTTTTTCCGCTGTATCCATCTGTTTTATGGTAATGGGGTTTACACTGCCGCAGACTACAAGAAGTCTGGAATCCAGTTCGGGGGGCTGAGAGGTTTTGCTTTCAGTGATCTCAAGAATCTCAGCCAGCACGGAACCGAAACCGGCGCAGCCTGCCATAATATGAAGTTTGCCGTTTTGATGCAGCAGTCTGCCGGTGGAAAGAAGATCCGATACGCTGTCTGCATCAAAGATCAGAATTCCGTCCGTATCCGGTACGGAATCTTTGTCTGCCAGTGCGGGGAATGCGTGTGCCGGTACACTGCTCTGTTCTGCAATCAGTTCGGTAATGATGGAGTGACGGACCGGTTCGAAGGGATCAGCACCGAAGGGGCTTTCTGTTACGGGAACACCGTCCACTATGTGAACACCGTTTCTGGTAATGCGTCCCATCTGGGGGAAGGCGGGCAGAAACGGAAGCTGTTTTTGATTGCCGGCCTGCAGCAGGGCAGTCAGTTCTGCTCCGATATTGCCCCGGAGAGCAGAATCGGTTTTCTTGTAAATATAGGCGACACCGGCCTGCTCAGCCTGAGAAGTCAGCTGCGCCACCGCATCATAGGCCTGTTGGGCAGTCAGATGACGGGTTTCCGTGTCGACCACAAGAACCTCTGCCTGTGCGGCGGAGAAATCCACCTCCGTGCCGACGACCACACTGGTACGGGAGCCGTAAGCGGCAAACTGTACGCCGGTGTCCAGCGCACCGGTAAAGTCATCCGCGATGATTAAAAGCTGAATCATACAAATTTCTCCAATCTTCAGGGTGTCAAGTAATTATGTGGTTTCTTCAAGTAATTATGTGGTTTCTTTATGTACATAACTATAATGGATTTCCTTTTCTGAGTCAGCAGGAATTGAACAGAAAAATGTTTTGATTTGAAACAAAAATAAAAAAATGTAAAAAAAAATGGGAAACCGTTCAAATATTGAACATATCAGAATTGCGATGTGGGAAAAAATACAGTATAATGATGGAAAACAGATCAATATAATAATATTTTTGAAACAAGGCAGAAAGGAAAATGAGATATTATGGTAGATTCCCGTATTCGTATTCTGGCAATTGCTCCTTATGAAGGAATGCAGAATTCCATAGAACGTGTGGCAGAAGCTTATCCTGATATACAGATGGATGTATACACCGGCAACCTGGAAGACGGTGTGGCGATCGTCCAAAACGCTCCTTCCAATGTATATGACTGTATCATTTCCCGCGGCGGTACGGCGGAAATGATTCGCCGGGTAACCGACATACCTGTGGTTGAGATACATCTGTCAGTTTACGATGTATTGAGAACCATGAAGCTGGCGGAAAATTACTCCAAACGCTATGCGATTGCAGGTTTCCCCAGTATTACGGGACCGGCTCATACGCTGTGCGATCTGCTGCGGTATCAACTGGATATTCTGACGGTTCGAAGTTCGGATGAAGTGGAACAGACGCTGGAAGGATTAAAGGAAAAAGGGTACCGTATGGTGATCTGCGATATGATTACGCATACAGCTGCCCGGAAGATGGGATTGGACGCTTTTCTGATCACCTCCGGCACAGAAGGAATTCATGATGCCATCGATCAGGCTCTGATGCTGAGTACATGGTTTAGACGTCTGCGGCAGGAAAATCTGTTTCTGCGGAGCATTGCCCAGGGGGAAAATGCACGTGTTGTAGTACTGGATGAAGATGGAAAGCAGTTTTACGTATCACCTTCCGAACCGCCTGCCGAACTGTCGAATGCGCTGAGAGAGAAGATTTGTGAAATTCCTGCAAGCGGCACATTGAAATTTTATTACAGCGAGCATGATCTGTTTTACACCGTTACAGCTCAGATTCTGAAAATGGATGCGGCACGCTACAATCTTTTCTATTGCATTCCCACACGTATACCTCTTCGTTCACAGCGATCAGGAATCCGTTCGCTGAATAAAGGAGAATGCGAGCATCTGGTTATGAACAGCTTTTACAGTATCAGCGGTGCCATGGGAGAACTGGGAGAAACCATCTCTTCCGTTGCTGCGACCCGTCAGCCGGTGATGATTATAGGTGAGCCCGGTACCGGCAAGGAACAGATTGCCAGATTTATTTATCTGCGAAGTTCTCTGGTAAATAAACCTTTCGTTGTTGTAAACTGTGAACGGATGAATGATAAAAGCTGGGATTTTCTGCTTTCTCATTACAATTCACCTCTGAATGGTACGGGAAATACGGTATATTTCCAGAGTCTGGAGAAAATGCCCGAGGAGCGACAGACGGAGGTCCTTTCTGCGATTCTGGAAACCGGGCTTGCCAACCGGGTCCGTCTGATCTTTTCCTGCGTCTGCCGGACAAAGGAACCGGTTCCGGACGTACTTCGGATGTTCAGTACCCGGCTGGGATGTCTGACGCTGAATCTGCCTACACTGCGGAGCCGGTCCGATGAGATTCCGTCTCTGGCAAGCCTGTATCTGGGCAATCTGAATCTTGAGCTGGGAAAACAGATTTCCGGCTTCGAACCTCATGCCATCGAGCAGCTGTGCCGGTTCGGATGGCCCTTCAATTACACACAGTTCAAACGCGTACTGGAAACACTGACGACGCTGACCACTTCCGCTTACATCCAGAGCAGTGTTGTGGCGGAGCTGCTTGCCAAAGAACGGGATCTGATCCGCAGTGCAGTACCTGCAGCCGCTTCCATTGACACGGAACGCACTCTGGATCAGATTATCAAAGATGTGGTGGCTCAGACGGTGGCTGCCCACGGAGGCAACCGGGCCGCGGCTGCCCGGCAGCTGGGAATCAGCCGGACGACTCTGTGGCGTTATCTGAGCCGGAAAGAGGACGAGGCGGACAGAGTAGAATAAACGGCAATCCTTCCTCTGGAAAAGAAAGTCTGTCATTCATATGTTCTCATCATTGCCTCTGCACCTTTCTTCCTGTGCCATCTGTAATAAAAGAACATCAGCACGCTGCACAGAATCCATCCTGCGGGATAGGCAAAAGCCACCGGATACAGTGTATGGATAAACCGGGTGACTGTAAACAGATACAGCTGGCGGAAGACCACGAAGCTGCTCAGCATGATGATCATGGGGCCGGTGGCGTCGCCGGAGCCCCGGAGTACGCCGGAATGAATCTGATTGAAGCAGCAGCATACATAAAACGGCGACATGAAGCGCAGGAAAATACAGCCGTAATTCAGGACGTCGGCCTGACTGGTGAACAGCCGGATGAGCGGCGTGGTGGCCAGATTGATGAAAACGGTCAGGGCAATGGTGATTGCCAGAGAGATGCCCAGGGCCGTTTTCATGCCTTTTTCAATCCGCTCCTGATTGCCTGCTCCCAGATTCTGGCCGGTGAAGGTGGTGGCGGCCATGGACAGACTCTGCATGGGCAGGATGACCAGCTGATCGATCTTGGTGTAGGAGGTCCAGCCCGCCATGCAGGAGGAACCGAACCGGTTGATGTAGGACTGCACAAATACATTGGAAAATGAAGTTACAGCCATCTGCAGTGCTGCCGGAATTCCGATGATACAGATCTGCTTCAGGATATCCGGGTTAATATGGAGCTTTGCGGGACTCAGCCGGTAAACCTCATGGGTGCGCATGAGAACGGTCAGTACCAGACCGGCGGAGATGATCTCGGAAAGCACCGTGGCGCAGGCAACGCCTGCAATTCCCATATGAAATACCACTACAAACAGCAGGTCGAAAAGGATATTCAGTACGGAAGTAACACACAGAAAATACAGGGGCCGGGTGGAGTCACCCACTGCCCGCAGAATCCCCGCTCCCATGTTGTAGACCATCACCGCGATCATACCGCCGAAATAGATGCGCAGATAAATGGTGGCGTCATGCATGACGTCGGATGGCGTGGACATGAAACGCAGCATGAACGGAACCATGAGAATTCCGATAATAGTAAAAGCGATGCCCAGAAGCAGCGTCAGCAGCATGGTGGTATGGATGGAACTTTCCAGTTTTTCCTGATCTTTTGCACCGAAATAGTTGGAAATCACCACACCTGCGCCGGTGGCCAGTCCCATGAAGGTTCCAAGCAACGTATTGATAACAGGTGCTGTGGACCCCACCGCGGCAAGTGCCTGGCTGCTGACAAAATTGCCCACGATCACACTGTCAACTGTGTTATACAATTGCTGAAAAAAATTGCCAATCAGAAGAGGTATGGAAAACAGAATCAGATGTTTCCAGATGGTTCCGGTTGTCATATCTCTCGTATTTGATCTGGCTGTCAAATGAATCACACCTTTCTTCCTCACATTATAGAAACATATTATATCACCATTTGCCGTTTTTTGTAAATTTGTGTATCCATACAGTAACAAATTTGTTGCTTTTCAGAGCCAGGCAGAAACTGCATCCGAATCAGGACTGTTTAAAAATGCCGGTGAATGCGATATCACATCGGGCGGTTACGGGTCGCCAAAACAGGAAAAGTGTGGTATGATTTGTCTGGTAACAATTAACAATTCAATTGATTTATTAAAACTGATTTTATTGAAATGATTTTTTGAGAACGATTTGCAGAAACGAGGAGTAAGGAGGAATTTTCAGATGGAAAAATCAACAGTTTATTTTACAGATTTCCGGTGCTCTGTGGGAACCAGCCAGATTGACAAGCTGAAACGTCTCTGTATTTCCGCAGGTATCAGGGATATTGATATGGATGGAAAATTTGTAGCCATTAAGATGCATTTCGGCGAGCTGGGCAATCTGGCTTTCCTGCGTCCCAATTACGCCAGAGCGATCGTGGATCTGTGTAAGGAGCAGGGCGGTATGCCTTTCCTGACGGACTGCAATACGCTGTATCCGGGAAGCAGAAAAAATGCGCTGGAGCATCTGGATTGTGCCAATCTGAACGGCTTCAATCCCATTTCCACAGGATGTCAGATCATCATCGGCGATGGCCTGCGGGGAACTGACGAGGTGGAAGTTCCGGTTGTGAACGGCGAATACTGTAAAACAGCTAAAATCGGCCATGCCATCATGGATGCCGATGTTTTTATCAGCCTGAGCCACTTCAAGGGACATGAGGCAACCGGCTTTGGCGGCGCCATCAAGAATATCGGCATGGGCTGCGGAAGCCGCGCCGGCAAGATGGATCAGCACAAGAGCGGAAAGCCGGCCATTAACGAAAAACTGTGCCGCGGATGCCGCCGCTGTGCGAAGGAATGCGGAAGCGACGCCATTACATATGTCGATAAAAAAGCAGTGATCGATTATGATAAATGTAAGGGTTGCGGCCGCTGTATCGGTGCCTGCAGTTTTGATGCCGTATACAATCCCAACGACAGTGCCAATGAGATTCTGGATCGCAAGATGGCAGAGTACGCGCAGGCAGTCTGTCACGGACGTCCCTGTTTCCATATTTCCCTGGTACAGGACATCAGCCCCAACTGTGACTGCCACGGCGAAAATGATGCACCGATCCTGCCGGACATCGGTATGTTTGCAAGCTTCGACCCGGTTGCTCTCGATCAGGCCTGTGCTGATGCCTGCCTGAAAGCAACACCTATCGAGAACAGTCAGCTCGGTGACCATCTGGCTGAGCCCGGCTGGCACTGCCATCACGACCATTTCAAGGATTCCAACCCCAACATTGAATGGAAGGCAACATTGGAACAGGGTGAAAAGATCGGTCTCGGAACAAGACAGTATGAGTTGAAGGTCATTTGATGAAATTTGTATTTTTAGAAAAAAACTCTGAAAATATGGAAATTTTATTTCGGCATGTTATAATAACAGTACATAAGACACTGTTAAGGAGTAGGAGACATGTCGCAATTCGGAAAATATTTGAGGGAACTGCTGGATGAGAGAAGGCTTACTATATCAGAACTGTCACGGATATCGGGTGTGGAGCGGACATCATTACAAAAGTCCATCACCGGAAACAGGATTCTGTCCCATGATGCTGTGGAAAAACTGATCTGGAGCCTTCGGCTGACGGTTAAAGAAAGCGAAAAACTGAAATATTATTATGATATTTTCTTTGTTGGAGAAGATAAATACAGATCAAGAGAGATTATCCGCAGGATGCTGGAAAATCTGGGTTCTCTGAATTCCGAAGCTGTTTCGATTGGTTCCGGTTTTCAGAGGGTTCCCGTTTATGATTCGGACAGTTGTCCTGCGGAATCAAAATCACTGATTACAGGGAAAAGGAATGTTAATTTTACGATTCAGTCTGTTTTTGAACGGGAAATCGGAAAGAAAGACGCGGAAGTACAGATGACGGTTCCTTCGGATATGCAGTTTTTTGAGGAATACCTGTTTTATCTTTATAAAAAGGCCGGAGCCAGAGTCAGAATTACTCAGATTATTGCAATTCACCGGAATAAAGCAGAGAAAAAACTGAATCTTCACAGTATAGAGTGTTTTGCCAATGTACTGCCGGTTTGTCTGGTTTCGGACCGGCAGTATTATCCGTATTATTATTATGATACATCCATTGCTTCTCTGTATACGGATCCGTTTCCGTATTTTGTAGTGACCGGGGACCAGGTTCTCTGTCTGTCGGCAGATGGTGAGAAAGCGCTGCTGCTTGGCGGCGAAGCATATTCCAGGTTCTACAGACGGCATTTCCATATGCTGAAAAAACAGTGCCACGCACTGGTCAATTACAGTGAAGGTCTGATGTCTACCCTGGATGAATATGAGAGAATCTATGATTCAGATCATATGTATGTGTGTACACATCAGCCCTGTTTTGCCTGTGAGTACGGAGATGATGATATCCGGAGGAAGATACGGAAGGATTTTCCGGGATGTCAGGAGGTGACGGAGGTCTGTGTAGACTGGCTGTCCCGACTCAGAAACGTAAAGATGTATCATTCGGTTTTCAAACCGGAAGGACTGATCAGTTTCATGGAAGAGGGCCGGATTGATGATTTTCCGGAAATTGTGGAAGAAATCACCATGGAAGAACGGCTGGAGCTTCTGAAATCTCTGATCGATTCCGTTGAAAGTGAAGAAAGAACCTCAGCCCGGATGTTCAATGACAGGGTATTTACATATCCGTCGTTTATTACGCTGGCTGCATCACAGAAAACGGGGATGGGGATTTTTACAACCGCCCGTTTCGGGCAGGGAGCAGCTCCCATCTGCGTTCACGTTCACGAACCGGATGTGAGCGAAGCGTTTTATGATTTCATGCTGAACCTGCCTTCCAGCGAAATTACCTGCAGTAAAGAGGAAACGCTGGAGTATCTGAGAAAGGTATATCAAAAATATGCGGGAATGCTTTGATCCGGACAGGATTTCCTGCGGCAGCCGTATTTACAAAAGGTATTTTGTGCTTTATAATTAATAACTGCCCGGAATTCTGGTTCCGGTGTTACTATGATTAGATAAGGAAGAACGTGTAATGGATTATAATAAACTGGCGGATCTGCTGTTTGGGCAGGTCGATAAAACTCCTGAATACTGGGAAGAAAAATTCCCCGAAAGAAGCCTGCCCGAGGGTGCGCAGGTGACCCGTATGGCGCCCAGCCCCACAGGTTTCATTCATCTGGGCAATCTGTACAGTGCTCTGGCAGATGAAAGAATCGCTCATCAGAGCGGCGGTGTATTCTATCTCCGTATCGAGGATACAGATGCCAAACGTAAAGTGGAAGGTGCTGTTGAGACGATCATTGAGGTGCTGAAGTATTTCGGTATTACTTTTGATGAAGGCGCCGGGATTGATGATGCAGAACGCAATGTATACGGCCCCTATTTCCAGCGCCAGCGTGTGGAGATCTACCATACCTATGTGAAGGATCTGGTTAAGAAGGGACTTGCTTACCCCTGCTTCTGTACAGAGGAAGAACTGGCAAAGATCAAGGAAGAGCAGACGGCAGAGAAGGCACTGACCGGATACCATACGAAGTGGGCGAGATGCCGCGATCTTTCCTATGAAGAGATTGAAGCCAATATCAGGGCGGGCAAACCTTATGTTATGCGTCTCAGATCCATGGGAAAGGAAGATAAGGAGATCATTTTCCAGGATACGGTAAGAGGAAGAATCCGTTTTCCCGAGAATATTCAGGATATCGTCATCCTGAAATCGGACGGTATTCCCACCTACCATTTTGCTCACGCTATCGATGATCATCTCATGCGTACAACCACGGTTGTACGCGGCGAGGAGTGGCTGTCATCTGTTCCGATTCATTATGAGCTGTTTCACGCACTGGGCTTTAAGATGCCGAAGTATGTCCATACGGCTCACCTGATGAAGATGGATAACGGCAGCAAGCGCAAGCTTTCCAAGAGAAAAGACCCCGAGCTGTCACTGGATTTCTATCGTCAGGACGGATATCATCCCAACGGTGTCAAGGTATACCTGATGACACTGCTGAATTCCAATTTCGAACAGTGGTACGACAAACACCCTGATTCCCCCATCGAGGAATTCCCCTACAGTGTGAAGAAGATGGCACAGTCCGGCGCTCTGTTCGATATTGCAAAACTTCATGACATCTGCAAGAATGAATTTGCAAAGCTGGAGCCTCAGGAGGTATTTGACTTCCTGAAGACCTGGTGTGGGACATATCAGCCTGATATGATGAATGTATACTTTGCAGATGATGAGAAGTTTATGAAGGTTATCAATCTGTGCATGGGTATCGGCGGCAAGCGCAGAAGAAAGGATTTCTGCTACGCAAAACAGATTTTCGAAAGTCTTGCCATGTATTTTGATGAGACACTGGTACCGTCCTATGAATTCAGTTATGACAGTGAGCTGGTAAAGACGATCCTTTTGGATTACCTGGCATCCTACGATCATGGTGCAAACTCCGGAGAATGGTTCGGCGCGCTGAAGGCGCTGGGTGAAAAGTACGGATTTACCGGTGACATGAAGGCTTACAAAGCCGATCCCGAAGCTTACAAAGGCAATGTATCCCATGTGGCCGAGATGCTTCGCATTGCCATTACCGGCAGCCCCAACTCACCGGATCTGTGGACCATCAACCAGATCCTGGGCGAAGATGTGGTAAGAAGCCGTATCAATAATGTAATTGAACATCTGAACTGAATCGGAATTTAAAAAACTGAATCGGAATTAAAAAACTGAATCGGAATTAAAAAAACGGCGGCAAATCCTGTATCGGCGGATCTGCTGCCTCTTTTTACGTCTGTTTGTTTGGACTGAAATGATACAATGGCTGCTTCTGCAGCATGGCTGTGCTGGTTTCTTCCTATTATAAATAAAGGAATTTTTCCGGAGCAGCATGAACAGTATCTGAACCTGAATAAATACAAAAAAATATCAGAAAAACCTTGCATTATTTAAAAAGGTATGTTATAGTAATAACCGCTGTGGCATGATAGCTGTGAAGCGTGAGGTTGCCGTTCGGATAGAGCGGGTTTTCCGTGGAGCGAATGTCAAGTTAGGAAACTGGCGACAAGTCACTGTACAAGTTAAGGATAAGTCTGCGTCTATGGCAGAGACCGTGTGGGATGGACACGAGCAGGATAAGTACTGGATCAGTGCGCTCTGGACACACACGGGGATGTGTACAGTCACCACTTGTCGTGCTTCGATATAGTACGAATAAGGAGGCGACTTTTTTTATGAGTCAGGTAATGAGAATTACATTAAAAGCTTACGATCACCAGTTAGTAGATCAGTCCGCTGGCAAGATCGTTGAAACTGTAAAGAAAACAGGTGCTCAGGTAAGTGGTCCTGTGCCGCTGCCCACCAAGAAGGAAGTTGTAACAATCTTAAGAGCTGTTCACAAAGATAAAGATTCCAGAGAACAGTTCGAACAGAGAACACACAAAAGACTGATTGACATCATTGCACCGACACAGAAGACAGTTGAAGCTTTATCCCGTCTTGAGATGCCTGCTGGTGTAAGCATCAGCCTCAAGATGAAACAGAAATAATTCACACGAATTATTTCCCAGCAATTTAGTTAATCCGGAATTGGTATAGATACCTGTTCTAGGATGAGCACCCTGGTTGTGCTCCGCTGTAGATTAACAGGAGGTAAGAATAATGAAGAAAGCAATTTTAGCTACAAAAGTGGGTATGACCCAGATCTTCTCTGAAGACGGTACATTAACCCCCGTAACTGTATTGCAGGCAGGACCCTGTGTGGTAACACAGGTCAAGACTGTTGAAAACGATGGTTATTCAGCAGTTCAGGTAGGTTTTGTTGACAAAAGAGAAAAACTGGTTACAAAGCCCCTGAAAGGACATTTTGACAAAGCTGGTGTATCTTACAAGAGATACATCAAGGAATTCAAGTTTGATAACGCAGAAGAATACTCCGTAAAAGACGAAATCAAAGCTGATGTATTTGCTGCAGGCGACAAAGTGGATGCTACCGCAATCTCAAAAGGTAAAGGCTTCCAGGGCGCAATCAAGAGACACGGACAGCACAGAGGTCCCATGGCTCATGGTTCCAAGTTCCATCGTCATGCAGGTTCCAACGGTTCTGCAACAACTCCCGGCCGCGTATTCAAGGGCAAAAAGATGCCTGGTCAGATGGGCCATGTAAAGGTTACTGTTCAGAATCTGGAAGTTGTAAGAGTAGATGCAGAAGCAGGTCTGATTTTAGTTAAGGGTTCTGTACCGGGACCTAAGAAAGCATTAGTTACTCTGAGAGAAACCGTTAAATCCGGTAAATAATGCTTTTCAAGAAAGGAGGAACTAACAAATGGCAAACGTAGCTGTTTACAATATGCAGGGCGAAACAGTTGGTACTATTGAACTGAATGACGCTGTTTTCGGTGTTAAAGTCAATGAACATTTAGTACACGAAGCTGTTGTTGCTCAGCTTGCTAATAAACGTCAGGGCACACAGAGTGCCAAAACCCGCTCAGAAGTAAGTGGCGGTGGTAAGAAACCCTGGAGACAGAAAGGAACCGGTCATGCAAGACAGGGTTCAACAAGAGCTCCCCAGTGGACAGGTGGTGGTGTGGTATTCGCTCCCAAGCCGAGAGATTACTCCATCAGACTGAACAAGAAAGAAAGAAGACTGGCTCTGAAGTCTGTACTGACTTCCAAGGTTCAGGATTCCAAGTTCTTCGTACTGGATGAACTGACATTAGATGAAATCAAGACAAAGAAGATGCAGGCAGTTCTGGACGCTCTGAAAGTTCAGAAAGCAATCATCGTATTACCCGAGAAGGACGAGAAAGTTGTTCTTTCCGCTAAGAATATCCCCGGTGTTATGACTGCTGTAGCAACTTCTATCAACACATATGACATCCTGAAGTATGACGCAGTTGTTACTACAAAGGGTGGCGTTGCAAAGATCGAGGAGGTATATGCATAATGGCTGACATCAAATATTATGACGTTATTTTAAAACCTGTTGTAACTGAAAAAGCTACCGGTTTTGAAATGGAAGAAGCTAACAAGTATACTTTCCTGGTACACGTTGATGCCAACAAGACCATGATCAAGGATGCTGTTGAGAAGATGTTCGAAGGAACAAAGGTTGTTAAAGTCAACACCATGAACATGGAAGGAAAGACCAAGAGAAGAGGCAGAACAGTCGGTAAGACTGCTGCAACAAAGAAAGCCGTTGTTACACTGTCCGCTGACAGCAAGAAGATCGATATCTACGGCGCTCTGTAAGACCCGGTGAGGCGCTTATACTCCGCAGGGAAAGCCCTCACAACTATATGACATTAACAAGAAGTCATGATAAATCGAAACATTGAAAAGATGTTTACCGAAAGGAGATAAGACAATGGGTATTAAGACATATCGTCCCTATACACCCTCCAGAAGAAACATGACCGGTTCTGATTTCTCTGAAATCACAAAGACAACTCCTGAGAAATCTCTGACAGTTTCTTTAAAGAAGAACGCCGGTCGTAACAACCAGGGTAAGATTACTGTAAGACACCACGGTGGCGGAAGCAGAAGAAAATACAGAATTATTGATACAAAGAGATACAAAGATGGTATTCCCGGAAAGGTTGTTTCCATCGAATACGATCCTAACAGAAGCGCTAATATCGCTCTGATCAGCTACCTGGACGGCGAGAAGAGATACATCCTTGCTCCCGAAGGACTTCAGGTTGGCTGGAAAGTTTACAATGGTCCCGAAGCAGAAGCCAAGATCGGCAACTGCTTACCGTTAGAAAATATTCCGATTGGTACTATGGTACACAACGTTGAGATGCACCCCGGTAAGGGCGGACAGCTGGTTCGTGCTGCCGGCACAGCTGCTCAGCTGATGGCTAAGGAAGGCAAGTTCGCTACATTAAGACTTCCTTCAGGCGAGATGAGAATGGTTCCCATCATCTGCAGAGCTACTGTTGGTGTTGTAGGCAATGGTGAACATGCCCTGATCAATATTGGTAAAGCTGGTCGTAAACGTCACATGGGTATCAGACCCACAGTTCGCGGTTCCGTTATGAACCCGAATGACCATCCTCACGGCGGTGGTGAAGGCAAGTGTGGTATCGGTCGTCCCGGTCCCTGCACTCCTTGGGGTAAACCTGCACTCGGCCTGAAGACGAGAAACAAGAAGAAACAGTCTAACAAGTACATTGTAAGACGTAGAGACGGCAAGTAAAGCTTTGACAATTTAAGGAGGTAACTATGGCACGTTCATTAAAGAAAGGGCCCTTTGCAGACGAGAGCTTATTAAAGAAAGTAGATGCTCTGAACGCAGCAGACAAGAAAGAGGTTATCAAGACCTGGTCTCGCCGTTCTACTATCTACCCTTCATTTGTAGGACATACATTCGCTGTTCATGATGGCAGAAGACATGTACCGGTATACGTAACAGAAGACATGGTTGGTCACAAATTAGGTGAATTTGTAGCAACCAGAACCTATAGAGGACATGGTAAAGACGAAAAGAAAACCAGACGTTAGTCTGATTTCAGAAAGGAGGAAACACCATGGCAAAAGGACATAGATCCCAGTATAAGAGAGAAAGAAACGCTCAGAAAGATACAAGACCTAGCGCAAAATTATCCTATGCCAGAGTGCCTGTTCAGAAAGCTTGCTTCGTCTTGGATGCTATCAGAGGCAAAGATGTTGAAACAGCACTTGGTATTTTAAATTATAACCCCAGATATGCTTCATCCGTAATCAAGAAATTACTTGAATCAGCAATCGCAAACGCTGAAAACAATAACGGTATGAACAGATCCGATCTGTATGTTGCAGAATGCTACGCAAGCAACGGACCGATCATGAAGAGAGTAAGACCCAGAGCACAGGGCAGAGCTTACAGAATCGAAAAGAGATTAAGCCATATTACTGTAGTTCTGGATCAGAGATAATAAGGAGGGCATAATGGGACAGAAAGTTAATCCTCATGGTTTAAGAGTCGGTGTGATCAAGGATTGGGACTCTAAATGGTATGCAGAGAAAGACTTCGCTGATAATCTTGTAGAAGATTACAAGCTGAGAAAGTTTATCAAAAAAGAATTATATTCCGCTGGCATCTCCAGAATCGAAATCGAAAGAGCTGCAGGCAGAGTAAAATTAATCATATATACCGCTAAGCCCGGTTATGTAATCGGTAAAGGCGGCGCTGAAATCGAAAAGTTAAAAGCAAGAGTTCAGAAGATGACTCCCAGCAAACTTTTCATCGATATCAAAGAAGTTAAGAGACCTGACAAAGATGCTCAGCTGGTTGCAGAAAATATCGCTCAGCAGCTTGAGAATCGTGTATCTTTCAGACGCGCTATGAAATCCACAATGTCCAGAACAATGAAGGCTGGTGCTCTTGGTATCAAGACATCTGTTTCCGGCCGTCTGGGTGGTGCTGATATGGCCCGTACAGAATTTTACAGTGAAGGTACTATTCCGTTACAGACACTGAGAGCAGATATTGACTATGGCTTCGCTGAAGCTGACACAACTTACGGTAAAGTTGGTGTTAAGGTTTGGATCTACAAAGGCGAAGTTCTTCCGGTAAAGGCTGGTAAGGAAGGGAGCGATAAATAATGTTAATGCCTAAAAGAGTAAAACGTCGTAAACAGTTCCGCGGCAGCATGGCTGGCAAAGCCTCCAGAGGCAATAAGATCAATTACGGCGAATATGGACTTGTAGCTGTTGAACCCTGCTGGATTACATCCAGACAGATCGAAGCAGCCCGTGTTGCTATGACTCGTTACATCAAACGTGGTGGTAAAGTATGGATTAAGATTTTCCCTGATAAGCCTGTTACTGCGAAACCTGCTGAAACCCGTATGGGTTCCGGTAAAGGTGCACTGGAATATTGGGTAGCTGTTGTTAAACCGGGTCGTGTAATGTTTGAAATCGCAGGCGTTTCCGAAGAGGTTGCAAGAGAAGCTTTACGTCTTGCAATGCACAAACTGCCTGTTAAATGTAAAATCGTTTCCCGTGCGGATTTAGAAGGCGGTGCTGGCAATGAAGAGTAAGAAATATTTAGAAGAATTAAACGTTAAAAGTGTTGAAGAGTTACAGGGTGAACTGGTAAGCGCTAAAAAGGAACTGTTCAATCTGAGATTTCAGAACGCTACAGGTCAGCTGGAGAATACAGGAAGAATTAAGGAAGTTAGAAAGAACATCGCAAGAATTCAGACTGTTATCGCTGCCAAGGCTAATGCTTAATTAGTGGTATTCCCATAAGGAGGAACTGTTTTGGAAAGAAATTTAAGAAAGACCCGTACAGGTAAGGTTGTCAGCAACAAGATGGACAAAACAATCGTTGTTGCTATCGAAGATCACGTAAAACATGCTCTGTACGGCAAGATCGTTAAGAGAACCTATAAATTAAAAGCACACGATGAAAACAACGAATGCGGTATCGGCGATACTGTAAAAGTTATGGAAACAAGACCTTTATCCAAAGATAAGAGATGGAGACTTGTTGAAATCGTTGAAAAGGCAAAATAATCTTTGCAGCAGCCCTTCGGGGCCCTGCAATGGAATTTGTTCCTTCATGGAACACACGGAAGGGTGTAAAACCCTTTCCGTATTATCAAAAATCCCGAGGATCAGAAAGGAGTTTCAGTCATGATTCAGCAGGAAACCAGACTTAAGGTTGCTGACAACAGTGGAGCAAAAGAACTTCTGTGCATCAGAGTTATGGGTGGTTCCACAAGAAGATATGCAGCAATCGGTGATGTAATCGTTGCCAGTGTTAAGGATGCTGCTCCCGGCGGTATCGTTAAAAAGGGCGATGTAGTTAAAGCTGTCGTAGTTCGTACTGTAAACGCAACACGTCGTAAAGACGGTTCATATATTAGATTTGATGAAAATGCAGCAGTTATCATTAAAGATGATAAGACACCTAAAGGAACACGTATTTTCGGACCTGTAGCAAGAGAGTTAAGAGATAAGCAGTTCATGAAGATTGTTTCCTTAGCTCCGGAAGTATTATAGGGAGGTGCACACAGTGGCAACTTGCAAGATTAAAAAAGGTGATACCGTTAAGGTTATCGCCGGTAAAGATAAAGACAAAGAAGGTAAAGTTCTGTCCGTAGACGCTAAGAAGGGTAAAGTTGTTGTTGAAGGTATCAACATGGTTACAAAGCACTCAAAAGCAAGTGCAGCTAACCCTCAGGGCGGAATCATTACCGTTGAAGGACCTATTGATATTTCTAACGTTATGTATGTTCACAATGGTCAGGCAACAAGAATCGCTTTCAAGATCGAAGATGGCAAGAAGGTTCGTGTTGCAGTTAAGACCGGCGAAGTGATCGGTTAATCAGGGAAAGGAGGTTCTTCGCATTGAGTAGATTAAAAGAGACTTATAAGAATGAAATCGTTGATGCCATGATCAAGAAATTCGGTTACAAGAACATTATGGAAGTACCGAAGCTTGACAAGGTTATCATCAACATGGGCGTAGGTGAAGCTCGTGAAAATGCCAAACTCCTGGATGCTGCAATCAAGGATATGGAAACAATCTCCGGACAGAAAGCAGTTAAGACAAGAGCTAAAAAGTCAGTAGCAAACTTCAAGATCAGAGAAGGTATGCCCATTGGATGTAAAGTTACATTAAGAGGCGAAAAGATGTACGAGTTCGTTGATCGTCTGATCAACCTGGCACTGCCTCGTGTACGTGACTTCCGTGGTGTTAATCCCAACGCTTTTGATGGCAGAGGCAATTACGCACTGGGTGTCAAGGAACAGTTAATCTTCCCTGAAATCGAATACGATAAGATCGATAAGGTAAGAGGTATGGATATCATCTTTGTTACAACAGCAAAGACAGATGAAGAAGCCCGTGAACTTTTAACATTATTCAACATGCCTTTCCAGAAATAACAGGAGGAATAAACCATGGCTAAAACTTCTATGAAGATTAAGCAGCAGCGTGCACCCAAGTTCTCCACAAGAGCTTATACACGTTGCAGAGTTTGCGGTCGCCCGCATTCAGTTTTAAGAAAATACGGAATCTGCAGAATCTGCTTCCGTGAATTAGCATATAAGGGTGAAATCCCCGGTGTAAAGAAAGCAAGCTGGTAAATATCACAAGGATGCGTAAAGCATCCGAAGCAGAGCAAGGAGGAAGACAAAATGACAATGAGCGATCCTATTGCAGATATGCTTACAAGAATCCGTACTGCAAATACTGCAAAACATGATACAGTTGATGTTCCTTCATCCAAGATGAAACTGGCTATTGCAGACATCCTGGTTAAAGAAGGTTACATTGAAAAATACGAAATGGTAGATGAAGGCAGCTTCCAGTCTATCCGCATTACCTTAAAGTACGGCAAAGATAAAAACGAAAAAGTTATCGCCGGCTTAAAGAAGATTTCCAAACCCGGTCTTCGTGTATACGCAAGCGTAGAAAATATGCCCAGAGTACTTGGTGGACTTGGTATTGCTATTATTTCAACAAACAAAGGTGTTATGACTGACAAAGAAGCTCGCGCTAACAACGTTGGCGGCGAAGTTCTGGCTTATATCTGGTAAGCAGCAATTTTTTAATATATTTGATCCGATTAAATTTTAGTCAGTAATTGATTCATATAACAGTGAGTGTGAGGCTGAAGATCAGTCTTCACATTTACGCTTCACACTTAACTCATATAAGGAGGTACGGGCATGTCACGTATAGGAAGAATGCCAATCGCAATTCCCGCTGGTGTAACAGTTGATATTGCAGAAAATAATAAAGTGACTGTAAAGGGTCCCAAAGGAACACTTGAGAGAGTATTACCCGCAGAGATGAGCATCAAAGTTGAAGATGCGCATGTAGTTGTATCAAGACCTAATGACTTAAAGAGAATGAAAGCTTTACATGGTCTTACAAGAACTCTGATCAGCAACATGGTTACAGGTGTAACTCAGGGTTACGAAAAAGTCCTGGAAATCAACGGTGTTGGTTACAGAGCTGCTAAGCAGGGCAAAAAGCTGGTTCTTTCCCTCGGTTATTCACACCCTGTTGAGATGATGGATCCTGAAGGTCTTGAGGCAGTAGTTGAGAACCCTAATAAAATCGTAATCAAAGGTATCGATAAAGAAAAAGTTGGTCAGTACGCTGCTGAAATCAGAGATAAGAGACGTCCTGAACCTTACAAGGGCAAGGGTATCAAGTATGCTGATGAAGTGATCAGACGTAAAGTTGGTAAGACAGGTAAGAAGAAATAAGAGAGGAGTGACAGAATA
>JALFLM010000117.1 GCA_022774705.1 Lachnospiraceae bacterium
GCATTTTTGTCGCTGACCTATGCCGTGCTGATCTATCTGATCCTGATCCCGGTGAACAAGCGCCTGGAGGGTTGAGGGATGGTAGAGACAATTTTATAGATAAAATGGAGAGACAGCCTGGAAACGGGCTGTCTTTTTTGCCGGTTCGGATTCTTGTATTTTGCTTTTGAATGCATTATACTGAGTTCGGTAAAGGATTGAATAATGATGGGGATAAATGATCAGGAAGGATGACATTTCGTTGAAGAATGATATTATAGAGCAGTTGGAGATACGGGCAGAGCTGAAAAATGAGATTTTAGAATTCCGGAAGCAGTATCCGGTGAAGGAACAGGACAGGATTCCAAATCCGGATCTGATCTATGATGGAAAAGACATCTGGGAGCAGGCGGTGACGGCTCTGCTGTGCGGAAAAAATGTTCTTTTGGTAGGTCAGAAAGCGACCGGAAAGAATCTTCTGGCAGAAAATCTCGCGGCGGCATTCGCAAGACCGCGGTGGGATATTTCTTTTCATGTAAATATGGATGCGGCTTCTTTGATCGGAACAGATACCTTTTGCGACGGAGCAGTGGCTTTTCGGCCGGGACCGGTGTATGCTGCGGCAAAACAGGGCGGCTTTGCGGTGCTGGATGAGATCAATATGGCAAAGAGCGAGGCCGTGGCGGTGCTTCATGCAGTCCTGGATTTCCGCAGGAGTATGGATATACCGGGTTATGGAAAACTGGCGCTTCATCCGGCCACGCGTTTGATCGCCACGATGAATTATGGGTATTCGGGAACCAGAGAGTTAAACGAGGCGCTGGTTTCCCGGTTTGTGGTGATCGAGATGCCGCTCATTTCGGGGGAGAGTCTTGCCAGACTGCTTCAGAAGCAGTATCCGTCGATCAAAAAAGACGCAGCGGAAGAACTGACAGCTGTCTTTCTGGATCTTCGGAAAAAATGTGAGCATGGAGAGCTTTCCTCCAAAGCGTTGGACCTCAGAGGCCTGCTGGATGCGGTGGCATTGATGGAAAAGGGGATGCATGTGGATACAGCACTTGATATGGGAATTACGAATAAGTCTTTTGATCCTTATGAACAAGCACTGATCCGGGATACGATCCATGCCAGAATGTCGCGGAAGCTCAGGCGTGAGGATCTGTTTTGTGACGAATTGTCCGAATTGTCTGTATAATTGTCTTTCAGGCATCGGAAATAAGGTGGCAGCTTGTCAAAAGAATCTGAGGGGTAACATCCCGGGGTTTTGGTAAAAAGATGGAAGAACAGGACAAGAGAGAGGAAAAGCGTGCGAGAAATATGGTGTGGGCTGCGGCGGGAGCTTATGAGTGCGAGCCTTTGTTTTTAGCGTTTTCTCCGGATGGAACAGCGGATCTTTATTTGAATACGATCATTGGTCTGAGCTATCAATGGTATGACGGAAAGAAGCTGGAGCAGTTTTTTCAGATGCTCGGCGGAAAAAATGAGGAATTGTATGAGGGACTGCTCTGGATCGCTCTGGAAAATGCGCTGTACCGGAAGGAGGAACAAAAGCGTTCTGCCCTGCGGGAGCTGCGCAAAGAGTATGCACATGACTGCGTCAGACACTATCACAGGCAGAAAGATTATGCCAGGATTGACCGGCTGCGATATGGTCACTGCCGGGAGATCCTTGGTCTGGATCCGGAGCTGGGCAAAGAGGATGAGGAGCTTTTGCGGGCGATTGATCTTCCGGCGGACCTGACAACGGAACAACTCTTGACCAGGATCAGGGCGATCTTTGAACAGTTTTTTTCGTATCGCCCTATGCCTGTAAAAAGAAGGAACGGAGTCTACTTTCTGCAGAAGATCGTGGGAGTGTTTCATTCCGTGGGACAGATCGGTACTGTTTATGTGAGAGTAAAACAGCCGGATGCTGTGGATATCAGACAGGAAGGCGTACCGGGGATACGTGAGCGGACGAAGCTGTCTTTCTTTCATCTTTTTCCGAGAAAAGATGGTGCGCACGACAGGGAGTATGTGATGGCATGCTTTGGACAGAGCATGCTCGGCGATAGAGAGATGAAAGCGGTGGAGCAGAGACTGTGCACCGGTAATCATAAGGACAGCCATCTGCTGTTTACGAGAGGAACGAGAAAAGCGCATCCGCTGTCAGGCAAAGCCGCAGATGCGGATATCGTGTCCGGGGGGCATGCCGTCGGATTTTCAAATAGAGAACTGCGGGAGATCATGGATTTTCGGAAGGAATGCAGACTGCAGCAGGAGAAAAACCGGGCGCATTTTGAAAAGAACCGGGATCTGTACCGGAACAGTATCCAGCGGCTTGCGGGAAAACTGCAAGTCACTTTGGAGACAGAGAAGGAGGATGATCTTTCGCCTGCAACACATGGGGTGATATGCCCACAGCGGGTGTGGAGAGTTCTCTTCCAGAAGAATCCAAAGGTTTTTCAGAGAAAAGAAGAAAAAGATACTGCCGGTTTTTCCGTGGATATTTTGATCGATGCGTCTTCCTCACGAAAAACCAGCCAGGAATTCCTGGCGGCGCAGGGCTATGTTCTGGAGAAAAGTCTGGAGCGCTGCAGGGTTCCGGTTCAGATGTATTCCTATTGCAGTATCCGTGACTATACGATTCTGCGTTTGTTCCGCTTCTATGGGGAAAAAGGGCAGGATGAGGCGATTTTTCAATATACGGCCGCGGGAAATAACAGGGATGGTCTGGCGTTGCGCGGTGCCGGATATCTGATGGAGCAAAGTCCGAAGGAGAGGCGTCTGCTTCTGGTGCTGACGGATGCCAGCCCTCAGGACGATCAGGACCTGGGAGAAGGGGCATTTTACAAAAACAGGGAATATACAGACGAGGCGGCGGTGGCAGACGCGGCTGCAGAAGTGCGGGCTCTGCAGCAAAAGGGAATCACGGTCGTCGGGATCGTTACGGGCAGTGAGCGAAGCGCAGAGGCAGCCACAAAGATGTTTGGCAGGAATTTTGTGAAGATCCGGAATATCAATGAATTTGCGGAAACGGTCGGCCGGGTGCTGCAGGAACAGCTCCGGATGCTGTAAATGGAGCGGTTGTGAGAATCTATACCTTGACTTAGCCGTACGACTAAAAGTATAATAAAATATATTATATATTGTCGTACGGCTATATTTTTGTAAAAAGCAAGCAATTTGGTCGTACGGCTATATTGAGGAGATGAATATGAAAATAACAGGTGCGAAGAATTTCGGGAAAGCGATACAACAGCAGAGAAAGCGTATGGGATACACACAGGTATATCTGGCTGAAGTAACCGGTTTTAGCACAAGTTTTATCTCTGATCTGGAAAACGGAAAGCCTACGGCTGAACTTGAGAAGGCATTATTTTTGGCAAATCTTTTGGGTCTTGATGTGGAAATAAAGGAGAGGGTGTGAAAGATGAAAGAACTGCAGGTCAGTATCGAGATCGAAGGAAAACAGCATCTTGTTGGTTCTATCGAAGGTATAAATTGTGAAGATGCCCGGTTTAGATATGCGGATGAATATTTGTGCATTGCAGGGATAAGG
>JALFLM010000167.1 GCA_022774705.1 Lachnospiraceae bacterium
GCTGTTATTATCAATAAGGTAAAGGAAAGCACTCCCGGCACCGGCTTTGATGTGATCAGCGAACGGTATGTAAATATGATGGAAAAGGGTATTATTGATCCTGTCAGAGTGACCCGGAATGCCCTTGCCAATGCGGTAAGCGTAGCATCAACACTTCTTACCACAGAAGCTGCCGTAGCCGATATCAAGGAAGCGACTCCCGCAGCACCTGCAAACCCTGATATGGACTATTAATCAATACAAGACAGAATAATGGAATAAGATAACTGAATGAAGTTATTGCAGGAGAAGATCACAGTAAAAAATAAAATGCTGACAGCCGGGCTTTTAACAGTCCGGCTGTCAGCATTTATTTTTCTTTCATTAACAGTTCAAACAGCTTGTTCTGATATTCCTCTTTAATGGCATTGATCTGAGCCTGAGCCTGAATCTGTGTTTCGCGGATGGTCAGATCAGATTGGGCGCGAAGGGTCTGAAGCTCCTGTTCGTTTTGTTTGCTGAATCCTTCCAACTGCTTTTCATACTCTTCTTTACAGGAAATCAGCTGTTTTTCGTACATTTCCCTGCAGTCTGCCAGCTGTTTTTCGCAGTCTGTTTTCTTATTCTCCAGCTTTTTTCGGTTCTCTTCCTGCAGAAGCCGGTAGTTTTTTTCCAGCTGATCTGTTTTCTCCTGCAGAAGCGTACGTTCTTTAGTCAATTCTGTATTACGGCTGCGCAGTTCCTGCACTGTCTCTTCCGATTCCCGAAGCAGTTTTTCAGTCTGCTCCATGCCTGCGGCTTTTTTCTCGGCAGAAGTAAGCGTAGCGGTAAGAGAATCCATCATCTGCTGTTTCTGAGCGGCATCCTTTTCCAGCTCCCGGACTCTGGCTGCCAGAGCGGCATTCTCCTCTTTTTTTGCCTCCAGCTGACTGCGCAGCTGTTCGATCACTTCCTGTGATGATGCTTCTCTGCGTATCGTTTCTCTTTGCAATCTAACAATTTCATCCTTCATATCTTCCAGGGAACGGTTTTTCTCTTCCAGTTCCCTGCGGTATTCGGCCCGCACAACTTCTTTTGCGTTCTGGCAGGTACGCAGGAGAGTGGAAAACTGGCTTCGGATGGCATTGAGAAACTCATCCAGTTCATCCAGCTTTACCGCCTGATTTCCCAGACCGCTGCGTTCTTCATCCTTATCGTGAGTACTTAACAGAAAGGAAATCGTTTCATCCAGACTGCGCCCTTCGGACAGACTCTGCAGGCGGGTATAATTTTCATCGGACATTCTCATAGATCTTGGCTTGATTTCGGACATAGCTGGCTCCTTACTATAGTTTACGGACTAATATTATCTGTATTATGCATTACATTACAATACATTGCATTACTTATGTAATACATTTTATTAAAAAATCGGGCGCAAGTCAAGAAAAAACGGTCCGGTCTGCCTGAAAAATTCCATTCCTGCAGCAACTGCATTCCTACAATTCCATTCCTGCAGCAAAGCAATTGCTGTAGGAATGGAATACAACCCTACTGTTTTTTGAAAATGATTCATTATTATAATGGGGATTTTGTTTCAGAAAGTCTCAAAAATTCTGTAAATAAAGGGGGTTTGAATGGAATATAGTGTGCGTGGAGAGTATTTGCGTGGAGATTTTCTTGTTTTCACTCTGGATTTTGTACACGAATTGTACACATTATTTTGTGTACAGATTTCGTTCGCATTTCGTTCATTCATGCTTTTTTATGTACAGTTTTTTGCAGCTGTAATTGTATTTCGGGAAATGTCCATTGGATTTCATCTACCGGAAACCGGTATTACAGAACCTGGTATGATTCTTTTGGGAGAATATTGAGCAGGGGATCTGCCATACGGATTATCCGCCTGAATCAGGGAGGGGTTACCATTTTATGGTAACCCATGACAGCAAGGCTGCAGCCGGACGCAGCAGACTTCTGTACCTTCTGGATGGCAGTATCAAAGAAACCGCTTTTACGGATGATAGATTTCATTCAGAATGGAGTTGCCCTGGGACCTCATATCGGCGGTCAGGTGATTGGTTTTAATATCTGTTGTTACTTTGACTTTGGTATGCCCCAGACGCCTCTGAATGTAAACCAGAGGTGCCCCGTGCTCCAGCAGCATAGTGGCATGCGTATGTCTCAGAGAATGAAAATCAAACTCAGGAAAATTCAGCTGATGATGAATCACTGAAGAAGTATGCTTTAGGGTACGCGGTGAGATAAAGGTTCCGTTGTTCCTGACATGAATCAGATGAATTTCTTCATTGCTGTTATCTTTACTGCCGCTGTCTTTGCTGCCGCTGCGGCTGATCTTATTGAAAGCCTGTGGATGTTCCGGCTTTATACCGGTATGAATCAGCGGCTGCTCTGTATAATAAGTCACATAATCCTCTGTATTCAGTCTTTCTGCTTCATACTTTGCCTTTTCTCTTGCCAGCAGTTCGGTCAGAGCTTCATCAATATCGATGGTGCGGTAGGAGCGGTACTTGGGTTCTGAAAAATACCAGTATCCGCTATCAGAATCATCGGTATCGCTGCTGCCGGAAATCCACTGTACCTGACGGTTCACGGAAAGAGTCCGGTTCTCCAGATCGATGTCCTCCCAGGTCAGACCGAATACTTCGCCCAGACGAAGGCCGCAGTGATAGCCGATCATCATGGGAAGATGGCAGGAAGTTCCTTCCGGGAATCGCTCAAAGATTTCTTCCATCCTGTCAGCAGGGATGTACACATGAGGGGCAGTGCGGGTGGGAACTCTGGGAGGAAGTCCGCTCTGTCTGCTGATCCGGATATGATCTGCCGGTGAAACGGCAATAAAGTCAGAATCCACAGCATAGGTAAAGGACTTTGTAATGATTCCTCTGCATACCGAAATGGTATTGGGGCTGAACCCATCATTGTAAAGCTTCAGCAGAAAATCCTTGATATTCTGTTTGGTGATACTTTTGATCCGGTATCTTCCCAGTTCCGGCTTAATGTACAGGTTGATTTTTTTACGGTAATTGTCAACTGTATTCGGCTTGCATGTCTGACTCACTTCCTGTTCAACCCAGTGATCCAGAAGATCGGAGTAAGTCATCTCGGTCTGTCTCAGAACCCTGCCTGTGCTGTCATACATCTGCTGGGCCTTTTTTCCGGCCTCCAGCGCTTCACGTTTCGTTGCAAAACCGCTTTTTGATTCCCACTGGCGGTTTCCATTTACGGAACCGATCTCAAAACGATATTGCCAGACAATACCATTTTTATTCTTTCTTTTTGTAATACAGATAGAAGCCATTGCTCAATCACTCCACTTCTTAACTTCCTGATTTGTAGTTATTCTATCACAAGTGTTTTTGAAAATCAAGAACAGGAGTTTTGTTTTTCAGGTTGGATTGACAAAGAAGTTGGCCAGGGGAAAATGGGCGGAGACAATTTGCAAAAACGGGCTGGTTGTGCAGAACGCAGCAGTTTGTGGAAACCATGAACCTTGTATTGCGGATCATGACCGGGAATCGGCAGTCACCATATGCCATATCCCGCTTTCCGGGTGGTAGAACAGTATGAATTCGGTTTCAATCCAGTCCACAATGGAGCGGCAGACATATTTCCTGCTTAAAACACCAGAATAATATTTTTGCTCGGATTTTATAATATGAATATCGTTCAGGGTCCGGAGACTCCCGTCGGTTTCTTCGTATTTGACAATCTTCGGTATGGATCTTCCGGATGCAGTAAACCAGCATCCCACAGCGACTTTATGATACTGCCCTATGACTGTTTTTTCCTGCAGAATCTCATTCTGCTGTTCCAGTGAAAATCCCATGATCTATCTCCCTTTCTTTTTATGCAGGCAATTATTCAGCAGAGCATTACAAATGTCTGCTGAATTTATTCAGAACAGTTCAGCCGGGGGTGAACTGTTACTTTACTGCGTGTCAGCTCAGATCCAGTTTTGTGTAATCGACAGTCCTTTTTTCACGGCTGATTCCGCCGGACATGTGATCGATTCTGCTGCCCAGGAAAACAGCTCTTTTCACAGAGTCTTTTCCATATCTGGCACGGATCTGGTCGACGGTCCGATCCATCTTTGCCAGTTTTTCATAATCTGTGACATCAAACATGTCCAGCTGACGCATATCGATTCTGTCCTGCAGACGGCTGGTATGAATCCCAAGGTGACGAATGGGTGTTCCGTCCCAAAGTTCGTCAAATAGCCGGCAGGCATGGTGATGGATTTCATTCGTAATACTGGTGGCATTGTGCAGGGTAATCTGGTGACTTTTATACCGGAGATCAAATGTCTTGATCCCCACAGCGATTACTTCAGCCTGGACATTGGCTGCTCTGAGCCTTGCTCCTACTGTTTCTGCCAGTGCCAGCAATACCAGCTTTGCGGTGGAGGCATCCGATACATCGAAAGCGATGGTTGTACTGTTGCCGTATCCTTTGTTGGCGGGAGACTGTGGCTGAACAACGGAGATATCCCTGCCGTTGGCAAAATCATAAATAACCTGCCCGTGCTTTTTCAGGTGGTGCTGAAGCAGTGCCGGGTCGGTATGGGCCAGATCTCCAATGGTATGAATCCCCAGCTGATAAAGTTTTTTTGAGGTTGCTCTGCCTGCAAAAAACAGACTGGAAACCGGCAGCGGCCACATCTTTGATTCAATCTCGTGCTTCCAAAGGGTGTGAACACGGTCCGGCTTGCGGAAATCACTGGCCATCTTTGCCAGCAGTTTATTCTCAGAAATCCCCACATTGACGGTAAATCCCAGTTCATCCCGGATCTGCTCCCGGATCCGGTTGGCGGCAGAGACCGGATCACCGAACAGTCTTTCAGTGCCGGTCATATCCATAAAGGCTTCATCGATGGAATACTGTTCCACACAGGGAGAATACTGTCTCAGAATCTCCATGAAAGCGGCGGAACATCGTTCGTATAAAGAATAATTGGGCGGAACCAGTTCTAAAAAGGGACACTTCTGCCGGGCTTCCATGATGCTTTCTCCCGTCTGAATGTGATATCTTTTTGCAGGAATGGATTTGGCAAGGATAATACCGTGCCGCATGGCCATGTCGCCTCCGACAGCTGCCACTTCCTGTCGGAGATCGGTTCTGCAACCCAGATGGTGAATCCGGTATACGGCCTCCCAGGAAAGAAAGGCTGAATTGACATCAATATGAAATACAATCTTTTCCAAACTTATGTTCACCTCCGTTTGCGTATATTATA
>JALFLM010000002.1 GCA_022774705.1 Lachnospiraceae bacterium
GTGAAAGACCGTTTTCGTCCCGCCATGGTGTGGCTGGCAGGGGGGAAATGGAACTGGTACGGCAGGAACCCGGGGAGAGCAGAGGAATTGCTCCGCCTGAAACCAATGGATCGCTTTCTGAAAAAAGAGCTTCTGGAAAAATCCGCTTCCTGCGGACAGACAGAGTTCACGGCATTGCTGATTGAGATGGAATCAGGCAGCTGCAGCAGCGAATTGAAAACAGGCAGCTGCAGTAATAGATCGGGAACAGACAGCAGTTTCAGAGCAGATGGACCGGCTCTGCGGCAGGAGACGGACCGGAACCTGTCTTTCTGGCAGCTGGCACAACAGGAATTGTACCGGCGCAAACCGGAGATGGAAGCGTTCTGCGGTATTCTTTCGTTTATACCGGTGGAGGAGATACCGTCTTCGTTTGTTTTTGCTGCTTCGTCTGTTTCTGCTGCTTCGTCTGTTTCTGCGATGCAGGAGCTGTCACCTGATATGCAGAGGAGGGACCACACCGGACAAGGTGAGGTGCTTTGGGCAGGAACCGACGGACAGAATGTTTTTTACACGGAGCAGGCGCTGCAAGGGAGAACAGGCATCGATGCCAGGTTGTATGCACATATGCTGATTCACTGCATTTATCTACATCCTTTTTCCGGGAATTCTGCAGATCCGGTTTTTTCACTTGCCTGTGATATTGCTGCAGAATATATTACGGACCGAATATTTGGCCCGGAGGGCCGATGGATGCAGGAACGGCAGCAGGTTTATGATTTCCTTCTGAAAAAAGATGCAGTGCTTACGGCAGAGCGGATTTACAGAATCATCTGCCGCCTGGATGAAGGAACGCAAAAACAGCTTTTTCAGTGGTTTGTCCGGGACAGTCATATTTTCTGGCCCGGAGTGCAGAAGGCAGAAATGGCTTCCGGTACAGGAAGGAAACGTTTCGGGGCTGGTGAAGAGATGAAAAAACGGCAGACGGCTGCGGATCAGTGGAGTGCGGCCGGAGAAGGCTTTCTTCAGGCAGGAGAGAAAAAGACCGGAAAGTGTTCTCCCGGGGCAGGCCATGAGCAGGAGAAAGCGGAACTTCAAAAGCGGGAAGGACACGATTACCGGGATTTTCTCCGGCAGTTTATGGTTCTGAGGGAAGACCGGATTCTGGATCAGGACAGCTACGATCCGGTGTATTACACTTACGGGCTGAATACCTACGGCAACATTCCTCTGGTGGAGCCGCTGGAGACGAAGGAAGTCATGCGGCTTATGGAGCTGGTGATTGTTATCGATACTTCCGGTTCCTGTTCCGGAAGACTGGTGCGTTTTTTTCTGGAGGAGACCTGGTCGGTTTTCGGCCAGAGCGGCAATTTTTTTGACCGGTTTCATGTAAGGATCCTTCAATGTGATGCTGTTGTTCAGGAGGATGTGAAACTGACGAATCTGCAGGAAACGGAGCATTATATGAAAAATCTGGTGATCAAAGGCGGAGGCGGTACGGACTTCCGGGCAGCATTTGACTGGATCAGAGAGCTGCAGAGAAAAGGCGAACTGAGACATCTGAAAGGAATTCTGTATTTTACCGATGGATTCGGCACGTTTCCGGCTCAGGCGCCGGGATGCAGAACAGCTTTCATATTTTTAAAAAGCCGGTTCGGACAGGTGGAGGTGCCCTGGTGGGCCGACAAGCTGCTGCTGGAACTGCCGGAAGGCGCAGACTGGGAGCCGGAGTACACGGGCGGTTTCCGGGGGAATATTCTCCGGTGAAGCAGGGAAAGGCAGCATATGAACCGCGAGAGTGCAGTACAGGATGTACGGCAGAGCACAGAGCATGGTGTGCAGAGAAGCGCAGTACAGGATACGCAGCAGAGCACAGAAATACAGGGGGAGATACGGCATGAATATACAGGAGGCAAAGGAAGAGATCCGCAATACGGTTCTGGCCTATACGAAGAAAAATGAGGATGGCACCTACAGGATTCCGGCGGTGAAGCAGCGGCCGGTGCTGCTCATCGGCCCTCCCGGTATCGGCAAAACAGCCATTATGGAACAGGCAGCAGAGGAGTGCGGCGTGGGGCTGGTGGCCTATACCATTACCCATCATACGAGGCAGAGTGCCATCGGTTTGCCGGTGATCCGGGAAAAGAATTACGGCGGAAAGGTCTGTTCGGTGACGGAATATACCATGAGTGAAATCATCGCATCCGTTTATGACTGTATGGAGGAGACAGGGAAGAAGGAGGGGATTCTTTTTATCGATGAGATCAACTGCGTATCGGAGACTCTGGCGCCGGCCATGCTCCAGTTTCTGCAGTGCAAAATCTTCGGCAGCCATCATGTACCGGAGGGCTGGGTCATTACGGCGGCCGGCAATCCGCCGGGATACAATAAATCTGTGCGGGATTTTGATGTGGTAACGCTGGATCGGGTCCGTCTCCTGAACGTGGAAGCCAATCTGGAGGTCTGGCAGCGGTTTGCCCGGGAAGCGGGGATTCATGAGGCTGTTTTATCATTTCTGGAGATCAAACCTCAGGATTTTTACCGGATGGAAGCATTTGAAGAGGGAACATATTTTGTAACGGCAAGGGGCTGGGAAGATCTTTCCCGGATGATAGCGGTATATGAGGATCTGGGGCTGCCGGTATCGGCTCCTTTCGTGCAGGAATTTCTGCAATATCCCATGGTGGCGGGAGATTTTGCTGCCTACTATGCGCTGTATAAAAAATACCGGTCCGATTATCGGATCATGGATATCCTGAAAGGGCAGTGCCCGGGAGAGATCAGGGAGCGCGTCAAAGAGGTACCTTATGAGGAACGGGTAACGCTGGTTCATCTGCTGTTTGAAGCACTTCTCAATTTTACACAAAGGGCAGAAACTAAGAAGTGGCCGGAAGAACGGGAGAAGGCCGTGACGGAAGCCGACCGGGCCTGGAAAACGGTATTTGTATTTCTGGAATCCTGCTTCGGAGCAGGTCTGGAGATGCAGATTTTTATCAGGGAGATCCAGCAATCTGCAGTCTGTACGGAACTTCTGGTGAAATGCCGGTCAGAGGAATATTTACGGTTTGCAAAATTGTTTCAGGAACAGGGACAGCAGCAGAGGTATGAAGAAAACTGCCGGATGCTCTTTCGGAAAATGACAGAGTAGAAAAGTGATATGGAAACTGTCCGGAAAAGGAACGCGGCAAAAATCCCTCATGACTTTCTGAGCAATCGGAAGCCATGGGGGATTTTGCATTATGAATCAAGTTATTGGGGAATTCGTGTATCGGTTATCGGTTACTTGATTTATATTATTTGCCGATTTTAATGAAAAGTCCTGACTTGATCAGCGCCGGACGCAGTGCCATGTAGATAGCAGATGCGGCGACTACGGAAAGAACGGCATTTACACTTGTGGTAGTGATGTTCCATGTCAGAGCCAGCTCGGCAGCCGGTTTACCAAGAAATACCAGCTTATAGAAATAGCCGATCAGCGGATCAAAAATTACATTGAAAGCCATACCGCAGATGGAAGCAATCAGTGTCCAGCGGAAAATGCGCTTTGTATCGGAGGTATGTGTGATCTTTCCGAAACGGTGTGCCACCAAACCGGTAATCAGACCGATACAGAACTTTAACAGGAAAGTCTTCGGTGCATAGACAATGTAGACAGGATCCAGCAGATCGCCGATGGTCATACCGATGGCACCGCCGATACCGCCGTAAACACCGCCCAGCAAAAGAGCACCCAGCACGCAGACAGCATTGCCCAGATGGAAAGAAGTCGCATCACCACCCGGCAGAGTCACCTTGATCTGCAGATAAGTAAAAACCACATAAGACAATGCCGCCATCAGCGCAGTCGTAACAAGCTTCAAAGTACGTTCATTTCTCATAGTCTCATCCTCATTTCTTTTTTATTTTCATCTCTGTGTAAAGCTGCGAAATATATCCGGATCTAACAGCTATAACTGTTCAAAGCCAGGCAGTTCTTTAACACGGGCAATCATAACGCAAAAGTGACCGGATGAAAATGTACAATTAATGAAAAAATAAAGAGGACAGTTATAGTTGGTTTTTTATCCGGCAAATAAAAAACAATCAATTGTTTTCTGACATATGTCAAGAATATTGACGTTTTCCTGATTATAGAGTATAATATTTTCTCAGAGGCCGTTTATTTGGATGAATGGCAATTTGTAATTGACGGAAAGCAGGTGCGGTACATTTTCCGGCGCCGGTTCCGGGCAGTTATGGTATTTTTACAAACGGAGGGTATGAGCAATGAGTGATTGTAATGGAAATTGCGGAAGCTGCGGGGAAGGCGATTGCGCAGATAGAACTCAGGAGAGTTTACTGGCGCCTATGAATCCCAACAGCAATGTTAAGAAGGTTATTGGTGTTGTCAGCGGTAAAGGCGGTGTGGGTAAGTCACTGGTTACTTCTCTGCTGGCTGTTCTGGCACAGAGATGCGGCCGCAGTACGGCTGTTCTGGATGCGGATATTACAGGTCCTTCCATTCCCAAGGCATTTGGTATTAAAGGAAGAGCAACCGGCAGCGAGACAGAGATCTATCCCAGAGAAAGTGCAATGGGTACAAAGATCATGTCCATCAACCTGCTGCTGGAGGAGGAAACCGCACCTGTTGTATGGAGAGGTCCAGTGATCGCAGGCGTGATCAAGCAGTTCTGGTCTGAAGTCCTGTGGGGCGATGTGGATTTCATGTTTGTGGACATGCCTCCCGGAACCGGCGACGTTCCGCTGACAGTATTCCAGTCTCTGCCTGTGGACGGCATTATTGTGGTAACATCACCTCAGGAACTGGTTTCCATGATCGTGGAAAAAGCAGTCAATATGGCAGCCATGATGAATATTCCCGTGCTGGGTATCGTTGAGAATATGGCATATGCGGAATGTCCTCACTGCGGTGAGAAGATCCAGATCTTCGGTGAAAGCAATACCGCTGAAGTGGCTAAGAAGCATGGCATCGAACTGATCGCACAGATTCCCATGAACAAAAAGCTGGCAGCTGCCTGCGATAAGGGTATGATCGAGATGTTTGACGGCGAATGGCTGGATGAGATCCTGCAGAAGCTGCTGAGCATGTAGTTGTTGTCGGGGAATTACAGGTTATGGATGACCGTTTTTATCTTGCCGTTTACGATGAGGAGCGGATGCTTGGCTGTGGGGAGCCGGCGCTTCTGAGGCCGGAGGACTTTGTGTGTGATGTGGTTCTTCCATCCTATGAACTTTGCGATGCCGGGGGATTTCAGGCGGTGCGCAGGTCACGTTTTTCCGAAGCAGCGGGGAAACTGTATCAGCTGGATGAGGGACTTCTTTCACTGCTGGACGAGATGATGGCGCCGGAACTGATCAGGCATCAGGCCATGGCGGCTGACGAAGAGCGCCTGTACAATGTCTATGTTTATGTAGCCGGAGAACAGGAAGCGGAAGCACACGGCTGAAAACAGGTTAAAATGTATTGAATGTATTTATAGCCAGACAAGAAAAGCTGTCTCAGCGATTGATTGCAGATATCAGTCCAGGAGACAGCTTTTTTGGAAGATTTTTACTGTTCAGATTGATCAGAAGCCTGCTTCTTCTCCAACCACGATTACCTTAATCTTGCCTGCAGGGCGGCAGACTCTTGTGGTTACAGCGTAGCAGCAGATACATTTTTCACCGATGCAGTCACCGCAGGTGCCGTTTTTGGAGCAGGGTGTGCCAAGATCGCCAAAACGCTGAGCGTTGATGGGGGCTGCCACTGTCTGGGCACGATTGTAGGCATCCTCTACAGTTTTAACCATTTTGTTGATGCCGCAGATAACGATTACATTGGTGGGTCCGTAGATCATGGCGGCTACCCGGTTGCCGTTGCCGTCGATATTGACCAGCTGGCCGTCCTCGCTGACGGCGTTGGTGCCGGTGATGAAGGTGTCGGCCAGCAGTGCCTGGCGCATGAGCCGGCTGCGTTCCTCCGGTGAGGAAGCGGTATCGCGGTCGATAACCTGATAATTTTTTTTCACTGCGTCGATGAGACCGATTTCTTCAGCAGATGTGCAGCCACCCCAGGAAACGGTGTGATTTCCCGGAATCAGGGAAAGGGCCTGTTTCAGGGCATCTTCCTTTGTGGCACAGTAATATGCGTCAAAATGACGTTTTTTCAGGGCGCCGACCAGCTTCAGACCGGCTTTTTCGTTTCTCAGTTTCATAGCAGGGTTCATGAAAAATCCTCCTTTCAGTTACTAATCTGTTCTTTCTCACATTTTTACTTATTAATGTAGCCTTATTACCGTTTGTTTCTGCTACCGGTTATCGATTTTCTCAGGGTACATATCGTGCTGTGCCAGACGGTCCCAGGCCACCTTTTCCCAGGGAGTTCCCGGCTTTCCGTAATTGCAGTAGGGATCGATGGAAATACCGCCGCGGGGCGTGAATTTTCCCCATACTTCGATGTATCGGGGGTCCATCAGCCTGATCAGGTCATTCATGATGATGTTGACACAGTCCTCGTGGAAATCGCCGTGATTGCGGAAGCTGAACAGATACAGCTTCAGTGATTTGCTTTCCACCATTTTGATATCCGGTACGTAGGAAATGTAAATAGTGGCGAAGTCCGGCTGGCCGGTGATGGGGCACAGGCTGGTAAATTCAGGGCAGTTGAATTTTACAAAATAATCTCTGCCCGGGTGTTTGTTGTCAAAAGTTTCCAGCACTTCGGGAGCGTAATTGTCCGGATAACGGGTGTGCCGGTTTCCCAGAAGGGTCACATCGCCCATCTCTTCTTTGGTTCTCATAACAGATTATTCCTTTTTCTCTTACCTTTTATTGTATTTCATCTTTTACATGATTTTTATTTGATGTTTTGCTGAATCTTTTTCCACAATACTGCTTCAGCGTTCGCATTTCCAGAAGTATGCGCTGTAAGGGGGCAGTTCGCTGCCGCCGCCGAAATCATGGGTTGCTCCGGTGATCAGATCCTCTGCCAGTCCGCAGCCTGCGTCAAAATGTGCCGTATAGGCTTCGCTGTCTGCGTTGATGGCAATGAGAACCCGTTCGCCGTCCGTCCGGCGCTCAAAAATGCACTGCTTATTGGTCAGCAGCACGGAGCGGAAACTGCCGTAACAAAGCGCACCGCTGCCTTTTTT
The DNA here is from genome assembly GCA_022774705.1 of Lachnospiraceae bacterium. Taxonomy (GTDB): domain Bacteria; phylum Bacillota; class Clostridia; order Lachnospirales; family Lachnospiraceae; genus TWA4. Next base: position 7,110 of record JALFLM010000002.1, read on the forward strand.
TGCAGCACTTAAGCGGCTGATCCATTGGGTGAGTTCATTTTCCTGCGGCTGTTCGAAGCAGGCGCGCAGAGCGGGATCTCCTTCGCTTTTGTGTGCCTTTGCTCCCCATTCACTGCCGTAGTAAACGCAGGGAATGCCGGGCATGCCAAAGCACAGTGCATAGATCAGAGGCAGGTGATTTTCGTTGCCCAGATTGCTGGCGATGCGGCTGACATCATGATTGTCCACGAAATTCAGCAGGTGTTTCCCTTTGTACAGGGTCCAGTTTTCAGGACCGAACTGACGCAGCAGAGAATGAATGATCTCGAACATGTTCATGGAATTAAAGCTGGAGAACAGCCCCTTGTAGCACTCATAATTGGTGACGGAATGCAGCATGGAATCGTTCATAATCTGGTTGTAGTCACCATGAAGTACCTCGCCTACCAGGAAAAAGTCAGGCTTCAGACTGTCACAGAAGCTGCGCAGTTCCCGCAGGAAATCATGATCGAGACAGTAAGCCACGTCCAGACGCAGTCCATCGATATCAAACAGTTCCACCCAAAGGCGGATGCTGTCAAAAATGTGCTGCTTCACTTCGGGATTGCGCAGGTTCAGCTTGACCAGGTCGTAATTGCCTTCCCAGCCTTCGTACCACAGGCCGTCGTTATAGTTGGAATTGCCGTCGAAGCTGATATGGAACCAGTCCTTGTAGGGAGAGTCCCAGCGCTTTTCCAGTACATCCTGAAACGGTCCGAAGCCTCTGCCCACATGGTTGAAGACACCGTCCAGAACCACTTTGATGCCGGCTTCGTGCAGGCTGCGGCACACTTCGGCGAAATCATCATTGGTTCCCAGACGGCAGTCGATTTTCCGGAAATCTCTCGTATTGTAGCCGTGGGTATCGGATTCAAATAACGGACAGAAATAAATGGCATCGGCTCCCAGGTTTTTGATATGGGGAATCCAGTCGATCACTTTGGAAATCCGGTGTGTCAGCACTCCATCATTTTCAAAGGGAGCTCCGCAGAAGCCCAGAGGGTAGATCTGATAAAATACGCTTTCGTAAGCCCACATAAATTTGTCTCCTTTATGTTATGTATATTTTGCAATTGTTCAGAGTCGGCTCTGAACAGTTGCCATATATAATCCCTTACAGAAGGGGATCTTTCACGCCGTTGGCTTCGAAGGCAGCCTGGCGGTCGATACAGGTGCCGCAGATGCCGCAGGGTCTGTCCCCGCCCTCGTAGCAGCTCCAGGTCAGCTCGTAGGGAACACCGATCTCCAGTCCACGGCGTACGATTTCTTTCTTGGGGAGGGATACGAAGGGAGCCGCAACATGAAGCTGCCGGCCGCTTCCTTCGTAGATGGCAGTATTCATGGCATCTGCAAATGCCCTGCTGCAGTCGGGGTAGGCATTGCCGGCTGCGTCATCAGCATGTGCTCCGTAGTACAGGGTATCACAGTCCTTCGACAGAGCGATACTGGCTGCGGAGGACAGAAACAGGCCGTTGCGGAAGGGAACGTAGGTAGAAACCGGACTGCCATTGGTTTTCTCCAGCTGTTCGGCATAGGATTCTTTGGGAATTTCTTCTGTAGAATGGGACAGAAGCGAGCAGTTGCTGAAAGCGAACATGGGAGCCAGATCGATCTGAATGAATTCCACCTGGTAGAAGTCAGCTACAGCCTTCGCGCAGCGAAGCTCTTTGTCATGCTTCTGACCGTAGGAAATAGACAGGGCAACCACATTTTCCTTTCCGAATTCTTTTACAACAAGGCCAAGGCAGGTGGTGGAGTCCACACCGCCGCTGACAAGAACGAGTTTCTTCATATATAATACTCCTTTTCATATTCTTTTGTTAATACAGGCATTTATTGTACTTTTCTATAAAAATCTGCCGGGTCTGAACAGCTGCAGATAATTTTGTCATGATTACACGCCGCGTTTGTCAGGATCCCAGATGAATTTGTGCAGCTGCAGCTGCAGACGGATTTCCGCAAGATGGTGTGTGATCAGAAAATCTACAATTTCTGCCGGATCGATCTGACCGAATACCGGGCTTACCAGCACACGGCATTTTTGATCCAGCCGGTATTTTTTATTGACTGCTTCCATGCGCAGCAGGTCTTCTGTGCTGCCGGCGACAAATTTGACCGTGTCACCGGTGCGTAGATATTCATAATTTTCCAGAAGCATATGCTTTTCCATGCCGCTGGAGGGGAGTTTGTAATCCAGTGTAAAATCAGGCCGGCAGCTCAGACTGCAGTAGGACCTGATGGGGAGGCTTCCGTTGGTTTCAATTTCCACGTGCAGATCCCGGATGGCGGAAAGGGATTGCAGCAGCTCTTTCAGATGGGACTGTAAAAGCGGTTCACCGCCGGTCAGAGTTACACAGTGAACACCGGATTTACGGATGAAATCCACGATTTTTTCCGCCGGAAGAAATTCACAGGGAGCGTTGGATACGCAGGACCAGCGGGTATCACAGTAGCTGCAGTTCAGGTTGCAGCGGCGGAAACGGATAAATACCGCCGGTTGTCCGGCGCGCTGTCCCTCTCCGTTGATACTGATGAATTTCTCAGTTACCGGATAAGAATAGGGATTATAAAAAGCTGATTCATTTGCCATAGTAAAAACTTCCTTTTCAGGTTCAACGGTTTGTTTTAACGATTTAATTTCAACATTCAGGATTCAGGGGCGGTAAACCGCGCAGTTATCGGGTGTTTCGTAGACAGCTGCTTCATAGACATCATATCCCTTTTTCTGCATCATGGAGCAGAAGAAAGCAGCCAGATTTTCAGCAGTGGGACGCCCGTGAACGGTAACCAGCCGGAAGTTTTCCTCCTTCAGCGCGGCTACGGTAGAGGGTTTCAGGGAACCTTCTTCATAAATCAGACTGTGATCAAAATAATCCGTAACTTCTTTCAGATCTTTTTTTAATGTTTTAAAATCTACAATCATATCACGAAGCTGACCGTCACAAATCAGATGATCGCCCCGGACTTCAATCACAACACGCCAGCGATGGCCGTGGAGATTGCTGCATTTTCCTTTATAGCCTTTCAGAAAATGAGCCGCATCAAAGCTTTTTTCAGTTTTTAAAAGATACATGGATATAAACCTCTTTTCATAAATGTTAGTTGTCAGAGGCCTTCCCATCGCAGACATTGAATATTACAGACATAGAAACGCGTAAAATCGATGTGAGGCACCGGCAAAGCAGCAAATCGCAGGCGGACAGCAGCAAAGCAGTGCGGGACAGCCCTGGTTTTAATTAACGACAGGATGGTGCCATCGAACTGTCGGGGGGTACAGTTGGCGCTTTGTGCAGGATATTGGGAAAGGTGGTGAGGCTGCATTGGTGATATGCTCTGTCCGGAGACGCGCTCTCGCTCGATGACAAACGCAGCGGTACTAAGCTTTTTCGGCGCTGCCGCTTGAAAAAGCAAGTGCCGGCGTTTGTCAACGGTCTTCCTGACAGAGTATATCATCAATGCAGCCGCCACAGTTCGTTTCAATATCCGCCCGATAAAGCGGTCAACTGTACATGGTAGAGACAGCATAAGCATATCATCGTCATCCGGGTGTGTCAAGATTGTACCTGCCATTATACTTGCTTTCGGGGGGATTTTGTGATATTTTTGGAACGGATATTCGATGCATGCTCAGTGAGGGAATGCTGCAAAAGAGAGTTGATATAAAAAGAGTTGATATAAAGAGAGTTGATACTGCAAAGAGTGAGATAATGTAATAAGAACATATAGTGAGGAGATGTTTCTATGAGTAAGAAAAATAAAGGGATATGCTGTATTATTATGTCGGCGTTCTGTTTTGCGCTGATGAATATTTTTGTGAGGATGTCAGGGGATCTGCCGTCTGTTGAGAAGAGTTTTTTCCGGAATTTCGTTGCCATGGTTTTTGCGGCGGTGATTCTGGTGAAGAACCGGGTTCCTTTTGTGATCGGGAAGGGGAATTATGTTCCCATGTTCTGCAGAGCGTTTTTTGGGACCATTGGTATTCTATGCAATTTTTATGCTGTGGATCATCTGCTGGTGGCTGATGCCAGTATGCTGAATAAACTGTCACCGTTTTTTGCCATTGTTTTTTCGATTTTCATATTGAAGGAGATACCAAAAAAGTATCAGGTGGGCTGCCTGTTGATGGCTCTGGTGGGCTGTCTGTTTGTGGTGAAGCCCGGCTTTGCCAGCACCGATGCGGTGGGTATGGCCGCCGGTGTCTGCGGTGGTATGGCAGCGGGACTTGCCTATACCATGGTCAGGCTGCTGGGTTCCAGAGGCGTAAAGGGACCGGTGATCGTATTCTGCTTTTCCTGTTTCAGCTGTCTGATGACGCTGCCGCTGATCATTCTTTTTTACCATACACCCATGTCCGGGATGCAGATTCTGACACTGCTGGGAGCAGGTCTGGCAGCAGCGGGAGGCCAGTTCTCCATCACTGCCGCCTATACCTACGCTCCGGCAAAAGAAATATCAGTTTACGATTATACGCAGATTATATTCTCCACCATCATGGGATTTCTGTTCTTCGGACAGATCCCGGATGTTTACAGCTTTATCGGCTATGTGGTCATCTGCGGTGCGTCCGTCATTATGTTCATCAAAAATCAGAAATAGTACAATAATACAGAAGCGGCGGGAAAAGGTAAATTTATAGATTTATCGGTCCCATTTGTCGCAGAGGGAATTGATCTGGTCTGCAAAGCGGGCCAGATCTTTATTTGTTCCGCCCTCATTGTGTTTGATAACGGTAAGCAGCCGCTGGCCTGCCGCAAGAAGCCGCTGATAGATACCAAATGCTTTCTGGGAGGACTGCCCCGGTACGGAGGCCAGTTCCGGTTTCAGAACCGGGATGCCGGTGGTTACCTTGATAAAACGTGCCGAAGCCAGATCGTAAATGGTACCGCTGTAGGGGGCCATGGCTTTACAGCCGAACATGGCTTCCAGTACAGCGGCAAAACCGGTGGCACTGCTGTCTTCACCGTGAACGATAAAGAACTGAATGGGGCGGGAGTTTTCCAGGATGGAAGAGGCCCATTTGATCAGCCCTTTTTGATCGGCATGTCCGCTGATACCGGGCAGCTGTGCAATTTCAGCATGGACGCAGATCGTTTCACCGAACAGCTTCACTTCCTTTGCACCTTCAACCAGAGCACGCCCCAGCGTTCCCGCTGCCTGGTAGCCCACAAATAAAATGGTGCATTCATCGCGCCACAGATTGTGCTTCAGATGATGCTTGATCCGGCCTGCATCGCACATACCGCTGGCGGAAATAATCACCTTGCAGTTTTTATCAAAATTGATCTGCTTTGATTCTTCACTGGATACGGCGCGTTTCAATCCCGGGAATGTGATGGGATTGATACCGGAGGCAATCAGAGCCATGGCTTCTTCATCATAACAATCTTTGTAATGGCTCTGGAAAATCTCCGTTGCTTCCATGGCCAGGGGACTGTCGATGACTACCTGGAAATTGTCATGTCCATGAACCAGATTCTGATTCTTGATCTGGCGGATAAAATACAGAAGCTCCTGAGTACGTCCCACTGCAAAGGAGGGAATGACCACGTTGCCGCCCCGGTCAAACGTTTTCTGAATCACTTCTGCCAGAGAAGCCGCATAATCCACAGGGACATTCTCATGATTCCGGTTGCCGTAGGTGGATTCCATAATGACGTAATCAGCTTCGGTCAGATAGGTGGGATCGTTGATCAGCGGCTGGTTGATATTGCCGATATCTCCGGAAAATACCAGTTTTTTCTCAATATAACTGCCACTTTCATTCTTCTCATTGATCCACACTTCGATGCTGGCAGAGCCCAGCAGGTGACCTGCATCAAGAAAACGGACGCGGATACCTTCGCACAGCGGTTTGATCTCGTTATAAGGACAGCTCTGGAGGAGGCTGATGGCACCGATGGCATCGGGCATGGTGTAAACCGGTATAAAACGTTTTTTACCGGCACGCTGTCCTTTACGGTTGCGCCATTCTGCTTCAAATTCCTGAATATGTGCGCTGTCCTTCAGCATAATGCTGCAAAGAGCTGCCGCAGCCGCAGTCGTATAAATCGGTCCGCGGAATCCTTTGGCATACAGCAGAGGAAGATTGCCCGAATGGTCGATGTGTGCGTGTGTCAGCAGTACAAAATCCAGCTCCGATGCAGGAATGGGAATCTCCTCATTTTCAAATGTATTGGGTCCCTGTTCCATACCGTAATCCACAAGAAAGCGTTTTCCTGCACCTTCCACGTAAAAGCAGCTTCCGGTTACTTCGTGTGTTGCACCAAGAAATGTAATACGCATAGAAAAACCCCCTTTAAACAGTTGCTGCAATTCAAATCATTTTGCTAAGTCTATTATATTCTAAAAACAGGTATTGGTAAATGATAATTTGCGATAATTAATGAAAATTTCATAAAAAAACTGAATATTTAATCTTCGAATTTTTTTGAGATAAAAATACAGAAAATAAAAACTGCAATTCCAGGCAGGAGTCTGGCAGTCAGGGTTCCGGACAGGGATCCGGTGTGAATCAGAATGGCTGCCGGTGAAGCGGCAATCAGTCCCAGAACAGCACTGTAAACAGCAGCGGCATGAGTCCGGAAAAGGTATTCCAAAAGTCTGGAGAACAGAAAGATTCCCGGGACGATTCCCACACCAAATGGAAGCAGAAGATAAAAATTTTGCGAAAAAAGGGAAAAGTCCAGCGTACGTATTCCTTCCAGCAGGGACCTCACTGCATGCAGAATCCCGTAATAATAGCCCAGAACCATGAGAATAAGGGAACCGCTGACTCCGGGAATGATCATGGAAGCAGCTGAGATAATTCCGAGAAGAAAAAGGCAGGCAGAAGTTTTTACATCTGCCTGCAAAACAGCCGCTTCCTGATGAACAGTCCGGACAGATGAGGTAAAAATCGTTACAGAGGCAAAAAGCAGAAAAAGAGCGGCGTATCCGGGCAGATAATGGGAGATGGGGATTTTGCCGCCGTTTTTGCCGTTTTCCGCAGGAAGACTTTCTTTCCATGTTTTCCACAGGGCCGGCATCCCTCCGAGAATCAGGCCTGCAAATGCCATGGCGGAGAAAAAAGGGTATGCAATAAACAGATATTCCATCACATATGCGAAGCACACAATACCCACGGACATTCCCGCCAGTAAAGGAAAAAGCACCCGGAAGCTTCTTTTATAATCCCGGAAAATACCGCTGACAGCACCGATCATCCGGTCATACACGCCAAAAGAAATGGCCAGAGTTCCGCCGCTGACTCCTGGCATAATGTTGGCAATTCCCATGAAAATACCTTTAACGAAATCGGAAACAGGATGATTCTGCAGTAATGACATGTTTTGCCCTCCGGTGAAGTTTGAAAAGAATCATTATATTATATGCGAAGCAGGGAAAATAAATGGATTGACAGGCAGAAATTTACTATATTATACTGGTAACACATTTCGGCACCTCTGTTTTTATTTTCCGGAACAGGTGCTCGATCGAGAACTTATTAATCATAGTACTGGAGATTGCAGATGTTCAGATATAAAAAGAGAGATAAATATAAACAGAGAGATATAATTATAAATAAACGTATTCTGGCAGCAGCTCTCATTGCTGTCGTGGGGATGTGCAGCGGCTGCTCCCTTATTCCTTCTTTTTCTCTTTCGGATCCGGAAATCGGTACTGGTTCTTTTTTTGGAACTTTTCAGGGGGAATCCCGGTCACCTGTAGATTCCACGGAAGCGATTCTATCTTTTTTGCCGGAAGAAGAGACCTCTCTTCTGGGAAAACCAGGATACTGCTACGTGACATTATCGGAGGAGGAACAGGTGGTCTATGAGGAAATATATGCGATTCTGACAGGCACAGGAGAATCCTGCAGATTGAGCAGTACCGATTCCGAACAGGTAAAGAAAGTGTATTATAACGTTATGGCCGATCATCCGGAGATTTTCTGGGTGGATGGATATCGGATCGATACGACCAGAAGAGGTGACAGGGTGCTGTCTCTGGAATTCTCCATGAAGCAGACCATGGACAGCGGGGAAATTGCCGGATGGCAGGATGTGATCGGAGTTTATCTGAAAAAGTTTATGGAGGAGGCCGGAAAAGCAGGAATCAGCTCCGGTTCCGGGGATTATGACAGAATACGATTCACTTTTGACTACATCGTAAAACATACGGAATACAATGAATCGGCAGAGCATAATCAGAATATCTGCAGTGTGTTCGGGGACGGACAGTCCGTCTGCCAGGGATACTCGGTTGCCATGCAGTATCTGCTGCTGTATCAGGGAATCAGCAGTATAACGGTAACGGGCACCACAAAAGACACGGGAACCAGCCATGCCTGGAATCTGGTGAAAGCAGACGGCTCATGGTATTATCTCGATGTGACCTGGGGAGATCCCAGTTATTCCGAAAGTTCTGAAGTACCGGATGAGATTGTGAATTATTCCTATTTCTGTGTAACCGGCGACGATATTTCAAAAACCCATGTAATCGGCAGCGAATTGGAACTGCCGGAATGTACTGCCGTGGAAGACAATTATTTTATCCATGAGAACTGCTTGTTTGAGGAATGGGATGAAGAACAGTTTGAAACTCTCCTGGTATCCTGTATGGAATCCGGTGAAAAATATCTGAGTATACGCTGCTGCGATGCGGGGCTGTACGGGCAGGTGAAGGAACTGCTGATTTCCAATCAGAAAATATTTGACTGCATGGAAAGAAGTGCATACCGTACAGGTACAGATGCACCGACACAGGTTTCTTATTTTGAAAATAAAGATTTTAATATTCTGACATTCATGTGGAAATAGATAACGGAAAAGGGCATATCACGAAAGTCTGTGATATGCCCCTTCCTCCTTGGTGATTCTTTAAATGGCCGTTTTTTAACGGAGAAATGTTTTAGAAAAAACGCTCAGCGAAAAATCCGGTCAGCCGGAAACTGCTCAGCTGTTTTTACTCTGTTTTTTCTTCTTCCGCAGGAGCTTCAGCGTCAGCGGTGGTTTCTTCTGCGGGAGTTTCGGAATCAGCGTCTGTTTCTTCCGAGACGGCTTCGTCTGCAGGTGCATCTTCCTCTGCGGGAGCCTCGTCTTCAACTGATTCGTCCTCAGCTAATTCGTATTCATCCTCATCTTCATCATCGAAATCGTCTTCATCTTCAAAAAGATCGTCTTCTGCGTTGCGCTTCAGATATTTGCGCACACAGGTGATACCTGCAGCAGCTGCTACAGCCAAAGCAGATACGGCTGCAAAAATTTTGAATTGTTTTTTCATGTAATTACCTCGCTTTCTGATATGGGTACCAACATAAATGTCCTGTCAGAAAACAGCTGTACTGTTATATATCTGCGGGATGCTCTATTAAATCTCAGTTTAGCACATTTCAGCCGGAGGGACAATAGCGAATCTGATCTGTATGTAAAATTTTTATTAAGATTTTTTGAAAAATTCGAAAAAGAAAAAGAAATGCTGGTCAAAAGAAGAAGAGTATGATACAATACGGATACAATGTGACACGCAAACCGGGTTGTTCAGAAGATAAGAAGGAAATTGAAGGTTCTGAATGACCTTACTTATTATGAATAACAGGAAATTTGGAGGAAATTATGGAAGTTTCTTTAGGAATAATGGCAGCGGGTATCGGTTCAAGATTTAAGGATGGCTGCAAACAGCTGACTCCTGTGGGACCGGCTGGTGAAGTGATTATGGAGTATTCTATCTATGATGCTCTGGAAGCTGGATTTAATCATATTGTATTTATCATCAGAAAGAACCTGGAAGAGGATTTCAGAACACAGCTGGGTTCCAAGCTGGAAGGCCTCTGTAAAGTTGATTATGCATTTCAGGATATGGACAATCTGCCGGAAGGATTTACACGTCCTGCTGACCGGACAAAGCCCTGGGGCACCGGCCATGCGGTTCTCGCTGCAAAGGAGTTGATCAACGGACCTTTTGCCGTGATCAATGCTGATGATTATTACGGCAAAGAAGCATTTGTGAAGATTCATGATTATCTGGTGGCACAGGAAGAAGCAAGACTGGCCGGAAATCTGAAGGAATCATGCTTCTGTATGCCTGGTTTTGTACTGGGCAACACTCTCAGTGACAACGGTACAGTAACACGCGGTGTATGCCGTATGGATTCTGAAGGATATCTCAACAATATTGAAGAAACTCATAATATTGAGAAGACAGCAGACGGTGCTGAGGCAGACGGCAAAAAGCTGGATGTGAATTCTCTGGTTTCCATGAACATGTGGGGCCTGACACCTGATTTCATGCAGGTGCTGGAAGACAAGTTTGTGGAATTTCTGAAGGAAGTTCCCGAAGGCGATCTGAAATCCGAATATCTGCTTCCCACTATCATCGGTGATATGCTGAAGGAAGGCAGTGCGAAGGTTAAGGTACTGAAGACCGATGCACACTGGTTCGGGCTGACTTATTCGCAGGATACCCCGCTGGTTCGTGATTCCCTGCAGAAGATGACAGAGGAAGGCATATACAGTAAACCACTTTTTCAGAAAAAGTAATCACAAAAGCAGCAGGTAATAATTATACAAAACAATCATAATTATCCCCCCGCTCCGGTAGAATATTAGTAAACCGGATGCGGGGGGATTTTATGCACCGATACAGAAAATCGTATGGAAGATCCGGAAGCAGAATGTGGGGAAAGCGGCTGGTATCCATTGTGCTTCTGGTACTGATCACGGCTCTGAATCCGTTTACTGTCCAGGCGCAGGCACAGCCGCCGGAGATCGGGTCAAAAACAGCGATTCTGATGGAGGCTTCCACAGGTGAGGTCATTTATGAAAAAAATGCGGATGAGCGCTGTTCACCGGCCAGTATTACAAAGATCATGACGCTGATTCTGATTTTTGATGCCCTTGAGGAGGGGAAGATTACGCTGGATGAGATGGTGACCACCAGCGCTCATGCCAGATCCATGGGAGGTTCCCAGGTGTTTCTGGAAGAAGGAGAACAGCAGACGGTGGAAACACTGATCAAATGCATTGTGGTGGCTTCAGGAAACGATGCTTCGGTGGCCATGGCAGAACATATTGCAGGAACGGAAGAAGCTTTTATTGCCATGATGAATGAGCGTGCCGCAGGCCTTGGCATGACGCAGACCCGTTTTGAGGACTGCTGCGGCCTGACGGAGTCGCCGGAGCATCTGACCACGGCCAGAGATGTGGCGTTAATGAGCCGGGAACTGATCACCGTATATCCGCAGATTATCGATTACAGCACCATCTGGATGGAAAATATCGTGCACCATACAGCAAAAGGAAGCAGCGAATTCGGTCTTGCCAATACCAATAAACTTCTGAAAATGGAAACGGATTTTACGGTAACCGGATTGAAAACCGGAAGTACCAGCCGGGCCGGCTGCTGTTTGTCTGCCACCGGAAAAAAGAACAATACGGATCTGATTGCAGTGGTGATGGCAGCACCGGATTATAAAACCAGATTTGTGGAAGCCAGGGCGCTTCTCAATTACGGCTTTTCTCTCTGCAGGCGTTATGAAGATACCGATCCTCTGCAGCTGCCGGAAATAAAAGTAAAAGGAGGGAAGGAAGAGACTGTCGCTCTGAAATATGAAGGCCCATTTTCGATTGTCCGCACGGACGGAAAGGAATTTTCAAATATAGAGAAAAAGCTGGAATTGCCCGATTTTCTGGAGGCTCCCGTTGAAGAAGGGGCCAAAGCGGGGACGCTGACGTATTATCAGGACGGGGAGAAACTGGGCTTTGTAAGGGTTACAGCAGCACAGGAGGTGGAAAAAGCTTCCTACAGGGACTATCTGCTGCGGATGTGGAAGCGGTTCTGCATCTGATGCAGCTGCTGCACAGAAGCTGATGAAAAACAGAGCCTGCGGAAAGCGTAATGATTCCGAAGGCTCTGCCTTTGCTGTAATAATTTTTTTACACCGGATTACCAGAAACGGTCTTCCAGAGAATAGTAGTTTTTGTGAGTCCCTACGTACTTGTATGCGGGACGGATGATCTTGCCTGCGTTGACCAGCTCCTCCATGCGGTGTGCACACCAGCCGGAGATACGCGAGATGGCAAATAAGGGTGTGTACAGTTCGAAGGGGATATTCAGCATAGAGTAAACGAATCCACTGTAAAAGTCCACATTGGCACAGATCTTCTTAAATACGTTGCGCTTCTGGGCAACCAGATCACCTGCCAGATTTTCAACACGGGACATGAATTCGAACTCTTCGGTGCGTCCTTTGGCCTCTGCCAGCTTACGTGCGTACCGTTTCAGAATTACACATCTGGGGTCTGACAGTGTGTAAACCGCATGACCCATACCATAGATCAGACCGGTATGATCGAATGCCTGCTTATCCAGAATTTTGAGAAGATACTCCCGGATTTCATTTTCATCCTCCCAGTTGTGGATGTTGGTCTTCAGATCTTCGAACATCTGACAAACCTTCAGGTTGGCACCGCCGTGTCTGGGACCTTTCAGGGAAGCAAGGGAAGCCGCCACTGCAGAGTATGTATCGGTGCCGGAAGAGGATACCACATGATTGGTGAAGGTGGAGTTGTTACCGCCGCCGTGCTCTGCGTGAAGAATCAGGCAGACATCCAGAACCTGTGCCTCCAGCTCTGTGAATTTACCGTCCACGCGGAGAATCTGCAGCAGATTTTCCGCAATGGAAAGAGTCGGATCGGGGTTTCGGATGACCAGAGCATTATCGTTATGATAATGGTTGTGGGCTCCGTATGCGTAAACAGCAATCAGAGGGAAGGTGGCGATCAGCCGGAGAGACTGGCGCAGCACGTTGCCGATCTCGATGCTGTCAGGATTTTCATCGTAGGAATAAAGGGTCAGTACGCTTCGCTGAAGTGCGTTCATCAGGTTGGAGCTGGGAGCTTTCATGATGACATCACGTACAAATTTGGAAGGAAGATTCCGCTCTGCGGTCAGCAGCTCGATGAAGTCATTCAGCTGCTGGGAGTTGGGCAGTTCACCGAACAGAAGCAGATAGGTCACCTCTTCAAAACAGAAGCGTTTGCCGTGGGCACCCTCGATCAGATCTTCCACATTGTAGCCCTGGAAGAAAAGCTGACCGTCAGCAGGGATTTTATGACCGTTTTCGTATTTATATGCAACAACGTCTGAGATTTCAGTAAGACCTGTCAGTACGCCTTTACCAGTGGAGTCACGCAGACCACGCTTAACATCGTATTCCGAATAGAGATTCGGATCGATATGACCGGATTCTTTACAGAATGCAACCAGCTGGCCGAGTTTTTCCTGTAGTATATTAACCTGAGTTTCTGTTATATTATCCAATATCAATTTCTCCCTTCTTTTGGCAGGCTCACAGACCCTGTAAAATAATTGAATGACAAGATTATATCATCAGGATACCTTCTTTGCAAGCGTCTCCAATAGAATTGTGTTTTTTTGCGTATTTTTCAGTAAAAAAGAGTGATTCATTCTACAAATAATGATTATATTATGCAGAAAAAATGTATTTTTATGCATTATTTGCGGCTTTTCACCTTCGTTTGCCGGAACCGGTGCTTTCAAACAGCAGGCCCAGCAGGAACCAGACAGGAAAAAAATCCAGGCGGATCAGACCGTTTATGTGAAAACGGCTCTGACTGTAATCCCAGGGACAGGCGTTAAAAAATCTCAGAAAGCTGCCGGAAACATATTCCATCATGAATATCAGCATGGCGTAAATGGTGCCCCGCAGGAATAAGCCCAGTTTTTTCAGATAGCGTGAAAACACCGGAATCATGGCGCCGAGACCGTAGATGGGGAACATCAGCAGGGAAGTCTTCCCGATCAGACGTTTATCATTGGTGGCGGCCAGATTCTGAAAGCAGGAGGCAAAAAGCTCCATGGACCATCCGATCAGACCGCAGCGGACAAAATTTTTTCTGAAGCAATTGAATGAGAGATTATTATTTTTCATGGAGTCAGTATGTGCAGAAGCCATGGAAATATACCGGATTCCAACAGCAACATGCGTTGTCGCACTTGCAATATTGTGAAAAAATGATAAGATAAAAACAAACGAAAACAGGAGGGTATGTGATGACATACGAAGAAGCAAAAGCATATCTGGAGGAAGTGTCCCACAGCGGAATCGTGCTGGGGCTGGATACCATGCAGGAACTGCTGAAAAGAATCGGCAATCCGCAGGAAAAATTAAAGTTTGTCCACATCGCAGGGACCAACGGAAAAGGGTCTGCACTGGCCTTTATCAGTACGATCCTTCAGTGTGCAGGATATACAGTGGGACGTTACGCGTCTCCCCGGGTATTTAACTATGAAGAGTTTGTTCAGGTTAATGGTGAAAATATAGCAAGGGAGGCTTTCTGCCGCTATGTGAAGCAGATTCAGTCTGCAATTTTATCCATGGAAACGGAAGGTATGCAGCGTCCCACTCTGTTTGAGGTCGAAACAGCCATCGGATTTCTGTATTTTGTTGAGATGGAATGCGATGTTGTGGTGCTGGAATGCGGTATGGGCGGACGCGATGATGCAACAAACGTGGTGGAGAATGTTCTTTGCAACGTGCTGACTCCCATCGGCATGGATCATACAGGATTCCTTGGAGATACTCTGGAGGAGATTACGGAGGTGAAAGCCGGCATTATTAAAAACCGTGCTCCGGTTTGTGTGGGAAGACAGCAGAAGCGGGCCCGCCTTGTGATCGAAAAAGTGTGCGGCCGTATGGGGTGCCCGCTGATCATGACGGATGATACCAGACTTCATGTATATGATGAGATGGAATATGCCGAAGACGGTGCAGCGATGATCCATTTTGATTACAAATATCTGACCGATATGAGGATTCGCCTCATTGGACGATATCAGGTGGACAATGCGTGTCTTGCTATTGAAGCAGCGAAAGCGCTGGATGACTGGGGACTGGATATTTCCACGGAACAGATCCGCGAGGGCCTTGCAAAAACCACATGGCCCGGGCGCTTTGACACCATTTCCATGAATCCGCGGATTATTGTGGATGGTGCTCACAATCCCCACGGTATGAGACAGCTGAAAGAATCGCTGGAATACTATTTCCCCGGAAATCATCTGATCGGAATTATGGGTGTGCTGGCAGATAAGGCCTATGATGAAGAGTGTGAGATGATGGCGCCTCTGTTTGACAGGATGTTTACCATCACACCTCCTTCCAATCCCCGGGCTCTGGAGGCGGAAAAGCTGGCGGAAGTTATGGGAACATTTCACAATGATGTTACGGCCTGTGAAAGCATAGAAGCAGCCGTGGATGCTGCATTAAAAACGGCCAACAAGGATGACAGTATCATCATATTCGGCTCCCTGTCCTATATCGGGGAAGCCTGCCGCATTGTGAAAAAGGCCGTATCGGGAAAATAATATGATAAGATGATGGTAAAATGGATGATTGGTGAAAAATATGAGTGAAGAAATGAAGAAGGAATCAATTCAGGAAGACGAGAAGAAAGAAACGGTGCTTGATAAGGAGATGAGTCTGAAGGAAATCCGCAGCAAACTGGATGAGGTGGACAGGCAGATCGTCGAGCTTTATCAGCAGCGTATGGAGCTGTCGATTCAGGTGGCGGAGAGCAAGATGCGTTCCAACCGTCCTATCCGCGATGTGCGCCGTGAAAATCAGAAGCTGGAGATGGTAAAATCCCTGGTTCAGAAAGGCAGTGACAAGAAAAATGTGGAAGAGCTGTTTCGCATGCTCATGTCCGCCAGCAGAAAGTATCAGTACCATCTCATGAGCAAATACAGCAGCGGCGGCTGCCGTATACCTTTTCAGGAAGTAGATGAACTGCCTGTGAAAGACTGCCGCGTGGTTTATACCGGTGTGGAAGGGGCATTTGCCCATGAAGCAACGCTGAAGTACTTTGGAAAAGATGTAATCAGTTTCCATGTTCCCACATTTGAGGAAAGCATGAATGCCCTTTCCGGCGGGCGTGCCGATTTTGCAGTGATTCCCATCGAGAATACATCGGCGGGCGTGGTTGCCGACGTGTATGACCTTCTGGTAAAATGTGACAATTATATTGTGGACGAGATGGATCTTCCCGTGGTGCAGTCTCTTCTGGTGGTACCGGGGACAAAGCTGGAGGAAATCGATACGATTTATTCCCACCCCCAGGGAATTTCCCAGTGCAACAAGTTCCTCAATGAGCATAAGGAAATCAGTACTATTGAGAAAAGCAATACTGCTCTGGCGGCACGGATGGTGGCGGAGGAAGGGAACCGCAGTCATGCAGCCATCGCCAGTCAGGTTGCCGGCGAACTGTACGGACTTGAAACGCTGATTTCTCCGCTGAACCATAATCTGGCCAACATGACAAAATTTGCAATTATTTCCAATAAGAAGATTTTCAGGAAAAATGCGCAGCATATCAGTATCTGTTTTGAAAGTGAGCATGATCCGGGCTCTCTGTACCGCCTCATGTCCCACATTATCTATAACAATCTGAATATGATCAAGCTGGAATCGAGACCGGTACCAGGCCAGACCTGGGAATATCGTTTCTTCATGAATTTTGATGGAAACTTCAATCAGTCAGGTGTTAAAAACGCTTTGACAGGAATCTCCGAGGAAGCAGTCAGCTTCAAGATTCTGGGAAGTTTTTAACCGCCAGGACAAAGGAAAAGGAGGAAAACAATGGCAGTATATTTATTTGCAGCGATTGATGTGGGCTCCTATGATCTGGGTATGACGATTTACCAAATATCGGAAAAGGGCGGCATCAAAGCCATTGAGCATCTGCGTCAGAATGTTGCTGCGGGGCATGATACATACCGTCGGGGACGTATCAGCTACTCGCACATCAATGAAATATGCGGTATTTTAAAAGATTTTTCTGAAGTGATGAAAAGCTATCATATCAGCAGCTACCGGGCATACGGCACAAGTGCCCTCAGAGAAGCGGAAAACCGGGAAATCGTGCTGGATCAGATCAAGATCCGGACCGGTATTGATGTGACCGTTCTGGGCAATGCAGAGCAGCGTTTTCTCTGCTACAAGGCGATTGCCATGAGGGAAGCGGAGTTTGAGGCGATTATTCAGAAGGGAACCGCCATTGCGGATGTGGGCTCAGGCAGTACGCAGCTGTCCCTGTTTGACAAGGACGCGCTGGTTACAACCCAGTATCTGAAAATCGGTTCGGTGCGTTCTCAGGATATGCTGGATTTTGTGGGGACCAATCTGCAGGATCGCAAGAATCTGACGGAGGAACTGATCGATGCCGATATGGAGACATTCAGACGGCTGTATCTGAAGGACAGAAAGATTCAGAACCTTATTGTGACAGGCATGTGCGCTCCCTTTCTTGGAAAGCGGCCGGACGGGTCACAGAAAGACCGCCTGACAGCCGGTGAATTCAATGAGATTTACGAAAAGGTTATTACCATGACGCCCTATGAACTGAGCCGTGTCATTGATATTTCCATTGAACATGCATCACTGATGCTGCCCAGCGTTATGATTTACAAAAAGATACTGGATATCACAGGTGCGGAGCTGATGTGGATTCCCGGCGTATCTCTGTCTGACGGAATTGTAGCGGAGTTTGCTCTGAATAAGAAGCTGATTTATTTTGATCATGATTTTACGGAGGATATTCTGTACTCTGCAAGAAATATCGCGAAACGCTACAAGTCAAACCAGAAGCATGCTCAGAGTCTGGAAAAGCTGGCGCTGGTTATATTTGACAGCACAAAGAAATACCACGGCCTCGGAAAGCGGGAGCGTCTGCTGCTGCGAATCGCCGCAATTCTCCATGACTGCGGCAAGTTTGTCAGTATGACGGATCCGGCGGACTGCGGGTATTATATTATCATGTCCACGGAAATTATCGGTCTGTCTCAGGCGGAGCAGCGGTTGATCGCCAATATTGTAAAATATTATCCGCAGGATTTTGATTACGGGGTACTGAAAGAAGAAGGCGTTGAAAAACGCAATGTAATCGCCAAACTGGTGGCGATTCTGAAGGTTGCCGGTGTGCTGGACCGCAGCCACAGGCAGAAAATCGATTCGATCCGCTGTACCATCAAGGGCGATCAGCTGATTCTGACCACAGATGCAGTAAAGGATATTACTCTGGAGCAGAATCTGCTGTCTTCCAAGGCTGACTTTTTTGAAGAAGTGTATGGCATTCGTCCTGTCCTCAGACGGAAACGTATATCACGGCTTTAATGTGGAGGAAAATTCATGGTTGAAACAAAAAATGAAAATAAAAAAGATTTTACAAAATATGAATATTACAGAAACCGGGAACTGAGCTGGCTGGCTTTTAACGAGCGGGTGCTCAGTGAAGCAAAGGATAAGACTATTCCCCTTCTGGAGCGCTGCAAGTTCCTGGGAATCACAGCATCCAATCTGGATGAATTTATCATGGTCCGCGTGGCTTCTCTGAAAGATCAGGTAAGCGCCGGATATGAAAAGCCCGATATTGCCGGCATGAATGCTAAAGAGCAGCTGGATGCGCTGATGCCTGCAATTCATGAATTTACGGAACAGCAGTATCAGGTTTACAACCGTTCTCTTCTGCCTGCTCTGAAAAAGGCCGGCATCGAAGTGATTACGGCTCATGAGGATCTGACACCGGAGCAGGGTGCCGTGGTGGACAAGTATTTTATGGAATCAGTTTATCCGGTACTGACGCCCATGGCGGTGGATCCGTCCCGTCCTTTCCCTCTGGTACGCAACAAATCCCTGAATATTGCCGTCCTTCTCCAGTATAAAAAAGAGAAAAAGGAAGATAAAAAGGGGGAGAAAGGCGAAAAAGGGGAGAAAAACAGCGGCAAAGGCAGTCTTTTAAACCACGCCAAGGAAGTGGAATTCGTTACGGTGCAGGTTCCTTCCGTGCTGCCCCGGATCTTCCGTTTACCGGAAAAAGGCTGCAAACTGATTCTGCTGGAGGAGATCATCGAACGAAACATCGGCAAGCTGTTCCTGAATTATGATATTATGTGTGCACATCCTTACCGTGTTATGAGAAATTCTGATCTGGCCATTGATGAGGAAGAAGCGGTGGATCTGCTGCGCACCATTGAAAAACAGCTGAAAAAGCGGGCCTGGGGCGAAGTCATCCGTCTGGAGGTTCAGGCAGATATGGACAAACGCCTGTTAAAATATCTGAAAAAGGAATTCAACATTCACGAGGAGGATATTTTTAAGATCAACGGACCGCTGGATATTACCATGATGTCCAAAATCTCCGGTGCTGCCGGTGATGAATTTGCTCATCTGAAGGATCCGAAGCATGTGCCTCAGCCCATTCCTCAGTTCCAGAATGACGATGATATTTTCACAAATATCCGCAAAGGCGATATTCTGATGCATCATCCTTATCAGACCTTTGACAATGTGGTGGATTTTGTCCGTCAGGCGGCGAATGACCCCACCGTGCTTGCCATCAAGCAGACCCTGTACCGTGTCAGCGGCAACTCTCCCATCATTGCGGCTCTGGCAAAGGCAGCGGAGAACGGCAAGCAGGTTACGGTTCTGGTGGAACTGAAGGCACGTTTTGATGAGGAGAACAACATCCACTGGGCCAAAAAGCTGGAGCGGGCCGGCTGCCACGTTATCTATGGTCTGCTGGGGTTGAAAACCCACTGCAAGATCACACTGGTTGTCCGCATGGAGGAAGACGGTATACGCCGCTATGTTCATCTTGGAACCGGCAATTACAATGATTCCACGGCAAAATTATATACGGACACCGGTCTGATGACCTGCAACGAGAAGATCGGTGAGGATGCCACAGCGGTATTCAACATGCTTTCCGGCTATTCGGAACCGCTGTACTGGAACGCGCTGGCAGTCGCTCCTCTGTGGCTGAAGGATAAATTTCTGTATCTCATCGGCAGGGAACGGGATCTGGCGCTGGAAGGAAAGCCTGCGCGCATCGTTGCCAAGATGAATTCCCTGAGCGACCCGGTGATTATCAGGGCGCTGTATGAGGCTTCCTCCGCAGGTGTGAAGATCGATCTGATCGTCCGCGGTATCTGCTGTCTGAAAACAGGTATCCCCGGGGTCAGCGAGAATATTACAGTGCGTTCCATCGTGGGTACTTTTCTGGAGCACAGCCGCATCTACTATTTCCTTAATAATGGTGCTGAGGAAGTTTACATGGCCAGTGCCGACTGGATGCCGCGAAATCTGGACCGCCGGGTGGAGATCATGTTCCCTGTGGAGGACCCGGCTCTGAAAGAAGAGGTTAAGGAGATTCTCCGGGTTACTCTGGCGGACAATCTGAAAGCACGCTTTCTGCAGCCTGATGGTTCCTACGAGAAAGTGGACCGCAGAGGCAAAATACCTTTCTGTGCACAGGATTATTTTGTGACAGAAGCGGCTGCACGGGTGCTGCATCCGGAAAAAACCACGGACACGAGACGTTTTATTCCCATGACTGCATTTGAGGATAATCAGGAGGGTGATAACGATGCTGATTGATATGCATTGTGACACCATCTATGAGCTGAGTGCGCATCCGGATCAGTCTCTGCTGGACAATCAGCTGGCCATCGATGTGGAAAAGCTGCGCAGGGGAAATTATCTGCTGCAGAATTTTGCTCTGTTTGTCTATAATCGGGAGGGATCTGATCCCTACGAAATCTGCCTCGGACTGTATGACTGCTTCCGGAAGCAGATGGAGCTGGCAGCCGGAGAAATCCGTCAGGTGACCCGGGTGGAAGAGATAGAACAGAATCATAAGGAAGGAATCCTTTCTGCGCTGCTGACCATCGAGGAGGGGGCTGTCTGCCGCGGCAGTACCGATCTTCTGCAGGAATTCTATGATAAGGGCGTGCGTATGATGACGCTGACCTGGAATTTTGAAAATGAAATCGGTTATCCCAACTGTATCATCGATCACAACGGAAAGAGGAAACCTTTTGCCAATGAGGATCAGGGGCTGAAACCTGCCGGTTTTGAAATTCTGGAAGCCATGGAAAGTATGGGAATGATCGTGGATGTTTCCCACCTTTCCGATGCGGGATTCATGGATGTGGCGTCGAAGCTGAAGGTTCCGTTTACAGCCAGTCATTCCAACAGCCGGGAAATCTGTCCCCATCCCCGGAATCTGACTGATCAGATGCTGCGGATCCTGGGTGAAAAAGGCGGAGTGGCAGGTCTTAATCTGTATGGTTCTTTTGTCAATCCCATGCTGACCTCTGGTGAGACGGACTGTCGGCTCGCCGACCTGATGAAGCATGCACATCATATGGCTGATGTGGGAGGCATGGACTGTGTTGCTCTGGGAACCGATTTTGACGGTTTTGAAGGAGAAGGGGAGCTTCGCACTGCCGCGGATATGAAGAATCTGCCGGAATATCTGCATCAAAGCGGATTTACCTGGGATGAAGTGGATAAAATTACATATAAAAACGCAGCCCGTGTATATCAGGAAATTTTAAAATAAAAAGCAGCATTTCAGAGCCGGACGTGAAACACTCTGTGTTTTTGCAGTGCGGCTTATCCGGGCCGGTTTCATAAGAACTGCCCGGTCCGGAAATATCTGCAGGAGGCAGGGAATGTATTATACATTTAAAAGCAGGGTCCGTTACAGTGAATGTGACCGGAACGGACGACTGTCGCTGGCAAATATGATAAATTATTTTCAGGACTGCTCTGTATTTCAGTCTGAATATGTGGGGCAGGGTGTGGAAAAACTGGAGAAGGAAGGGAAGATATGGGTTCTTTCTTCCTGGAAGCTGGAAATCGATTATGTTCCTGCACTGGGTGATGAAATTGAAATCGGTACCTTTGCTGTGGGCTTCCGCGGTTTTTACGGCTTCCGAAACTTCTTTATGAAAGATGACAGCGGAAATTATCTGGTAAAGGTATATTCCATCTGGACGTTTCTCGATACGAAGACAGGTCATCCTGCAAAGGTGTGTCGGGAAGATATGGAGGCGTACGGTGTGGAACCGGAGCTGCCCATGAAGGATAAAAGCCGGAAGATTCCCGCCCCCGGCCCGGATGCGCGGGTGGAGGAAAAAAATCCTGTGGAGGTATGCAGCTATCATCTGGATACAAATCATCACATGAATAACGGAAGATATGTAGAGATTGCATCTGCCTGGCTGCCGGAGGATTTTCGGACGGAAAGCGTGCATGTTTCCTATAAAAAAGCAGTAGTTGCGGGGGATGTTCTTTATCCTGTGGTGTATTGTATGGAAAACAGATATCAGATCGCCCTGAGAAACCGGGACGGGGAGGATTACTGTGTCTGTGAATTCTGCAGGAAGGATCACTGAGAAAACATGTGCTGCAGAAGCGTTACTAAATTTAGAAAGGTTATATATTTATGATAGAATTAGGAAAGACCCAGGAGCTGGTCATTCACCGGATCAATGAGCACGGAGGCTTTTTAGGTGAGCCTCACGACAGTAAAAATGTAGTACTGCTTCCGGGCAGACAGCTGCCTCAGGGCGCCGTCTGCGGTGACAGTATCCAGGTGTTCGTATACCGGGATTCCCGTGACCGTCTCATTGCCACGGTTCACAAACCGGCCATGGAGCTGGGACAGATTGCCCGCCTGAAGGTGGTTTCCACCAGTAAGATCGGTGCATTTCTGGACTGGGGTCTGGAAAAGGATCTGTTTCTTCCTTTTAAGGAGCAGACCGGCAAAATCAAAAAAAATGATTACTGTGTTGTAAAGCTTTACATTGATAAAAGTGATCGTCTGTGCGCATCCATGAAGGTTTACGATCTGATGGAAGCTCCCAGCCCCTATAAAACGGGTGATCAGGTAAAAGGCGTCATCTATCAGCTCAGTGAAACGCTGGGCGCGCTGGTAGCCGTGGATATGCGTTATCACGGGCTGATTCCGCTGAAGGAGCTGTTCGGGGAACACCGGGTAGGCGATCTGGTGGAGGCCCGTGTTACCAGGGTACGTGAGGACGGAAGACTGAATCTTTCCATCCGTGAGAAGGCGTACCGTCAGATGGATCTGGATGCAGATGCGGTGTATAAGCGGATTGAACAGCGCGGAGGGCATCTGCCGTTTACGGATAAAGCAGCTCCCATGGTAATAGAGAAAGAATTCGGATTGAGTAAAAATGCATTTAAAAGAGCAGTCGGAAGGCTTCTGAAGGAGAAAAAGATTCAGATAACCGAAAGCGGAATCGACCTTGTGGAGGCAGACAAATAGAGGCAGTTTCGGGATATCTGTGTGTTTTTATACGAATAGAAATACATGCTTTTTCAGTGGTATCAATATCCACAAAAAAAGTTTGCAATTCTGGCTAAATGTTATAAATCGGGCGGGTTTTTTATGTAATTCCGACCCGATTCTTAATTTTCACCAGAAAATCCTTTTGATTTTCGACATATCTGAGAAAAAAAATCATGATATGAGAAAAGATTGGCAGAAAGAACAATGATTCCAAAATGGACCTGAAAAGTTTGGGTGAGTTTTAACATGAAAACAGGGACCAGTCATAAAATCCACTAAGATGGGAAACTTTTTTTGGTTAATTAACACATGGTAAAAAAACGCAATTTCATGTAGGATAAAGCTATCACAAAGGTTAGCAGGCTGTAAGCGGCAGCCGGAATATTAATTAAGCAGAGGAGTATTAAAATGGCTGGTTTAAAATTAAAACATATTTACAAAAGATATCCCAATGGTTTTGAAGCTGTAAAAGATTTCAACATGGAAATCGAAGATAAGGAATTCATCATCTTTGTAGGTCCTTCAGGTTGTGGTAAATCTACTACACTTCGTATGGTTGCAGGTCTGGAAGAAATCACAGAAGGTGAACTGTGGATTGGCGACAAGCTTTGTAACGATGTTGAACCCAAGGACAGAGATATTGCAATGGTATTCCAGAACTACGCTCTGTATCCTCATATGACAGTTTATGACAACATGGCTTTCGGTCTGAAGTTAAGAAAAGTTCCGAAAGATCAGATTGATAAGGCAGTTAAGAACGCAGCTAAGATCCTTGGTATCGAACAGCTGCTGGATCGTAAACCGAAGGCTCTGTCAGGTGGTCAGAGACAGCGAGTTGCTATGGGACGTGCTATTGTCCGCAGCCCCAAGGTATTCCTGATGGACGAACCTCTGTCAAACCTGGATGCAAAACTTCGTGTTCAGATGCGTATCGAAATTTCCAAACTGCACAAACAGCTGGGAACAACCATCATCTACGTAACACATGACCAGACAGAAGCTATGACACTGGGCTCCAGAATCGTAGTTATGAAAGACGGCGTTGTACAGCAGATTGATTCTCCTCAGAATCTGTACGATCACCCTTACAACAAGTTCGTTGCAGGTTTCATGGGTTCACCGCAGATGAACATCCTCAATGCAAAATGCGGCAAGGACGGCAATCAGGTTACTCTTACATTCGGCGGCGGTACAATCAAGCTGGATAAAGAAAAATCCGCTATGCTGACAAACTATGTCGGCAAGGAAGTTTCCTTCGGTATCCGTCCTGAAGACGTACATGATGACCCTGCATTCATCGCTGAAAACCCTGATATGGTTATCAACGCTACCATCCGCGTATACGAAATGTTAGGTGCTGAAGTTTACCTGTACTTTGATATTGATGACACCAACGTAACAGCAAGAGTTAAACCTGATACAACAGCAAGACCCGGCAGCCAGGTTAAATTCGCTCTCGATATCAAGAAGATTCATGTATTCGACAATGAAACAGAACTGACTATTTTCTAATAGTAAGATTTGACATTTTGAACAGAAATGTAACACTGTTCTGAACTGTGAGAGAGGAAATATGGAAAAAATTCATATTTCCTCTTTTTTTTTTCCGGATTTTAGAGTATCATATACAGTGATGGATTCTATGAATCCGATTTGGGAATGGAAAAACATCAGAACAACAAAAAGGAGATGTAATTTATGATTTCAAACCAGATTCTTCTGAATACGATTGAAGGACTGAAAGCGATTACCAGAGTGGATCTCTGTGTATCAGATACAGAGGGAAAAATTCTGGCCTCCACCTTTCAGGATGCTGAAGATTACGAACAGGCTATTGTCAATTTCGTAGAGTCTCCTGCCGACAGCCAGGTTCTTCAGGGATATCAGTTTTTCAAGGTATTCGATGAAAATCAGCTCGAATATGTACTGCTGGCAAGAGGTGCCGGTGATGATGTGTACATGATAGGTAAGATGGTGGTATTTCAGATTCAGAACCTGCTGGTTGCATATAAAGAGAGATTTGACAAAGACAACTTTATTAAAAACCTGCTTCTGGACAACCTGCTTCTGGTGGATATCTACAATCGTGCCAAGAAGCTTCACATTGATATCAGTGTGAGACGTATCGTATTTGTAATTGAGACACGCAATGAGAATGACAGCAATGCACTGGAAACTGTAAAGAGCCTGTTTGCAGCAAGAAATAAGGACTTTATCACTGCGGTAGATGAAAAGAACATCATTCTGGTGAAGGAATTAAAGCCTACCGAAAGCTATGAGGATATGGATAAGACCGCAAAGGTGATTCTGGATATGCTCAATACGGAAGCCATGTCCAAGGTTCACATTGCCTACGGTACCATCGTTCATGAAATCAAGGAAGTATCACGTTCCTACAAGGAAGCGAAGATGGCTCTCGATGTAGGCAAGATTTTCTACAGTGACAAGAACGTGGTTGCCTACAACAATCTGGGGATTGGCCGTCTGATCTATCAGCTGCCCATGTCACTGTGCCGTATGTTCATCAAAGAGATTTTCGACGGCAAGTCACCTGATGATCTGGACGAAGAAACCCTTACAACCATCAACAAGTTCTTCGAGAACAACCTCAACGTATCCGAGACTTCACGTCAGCTGTATATCCACAGAAATACGCTGGTTTACCGTCTCGACAAGCTGCAGAAGAGTACAGGTCTCGATCTGAGAGTATTTGAAGATGCAATCACCTTCAAGATCGCTCTTATGGTTGTGAAGTACATGAATTATATGGAAACACTGAACAATTAGTGTGATCTGACGGAGATGTTCATGTAATTATTATAATTTGATGCAACTGCTGCCGGGGCATGTCTGCTCCGGCAGTTTTTATGCAACAGGAAATCTGCCAGGAAACTGGATTTTCTGCTGTGTACAGGAGAAATTTTCGGGGGGATTATGTACCGTATACTGATTGTGGAGGATGATGAAGCGATTGCTTCGGTTATTGAAAAACAGCTGCGGATGTGGGGGCTGGAAACCGCCTGCATCCGGGATTTCAAAAATGTGCTGCAGGAATTTGTGCAGTATGATCCGCAGCTGGTGCTGCTTGATATTTCGCTTCCGTTTTATAACGGCTATCACTGGTGTACAAAGATCCGGGAGCTGTCAAAGGTGCCGATTTTGTTTCTGTCATCAGCGTCGGACAATATGAATATTGTCATGGCCATGAATATGGGCGGTGATGATTTTATCGCCAAACCCTTCGATATGAATGTGCTGATTGCCAAGATGCAGGCAATGCTCAGACGGACCTACGACTTCGGCGGTCAGGTGACCATACTGGAGCACCGGGGGGCCATGCTCAATACTGCCAATGCGTCACTGACATGGAACGGACAGAAGATTGATCTGACGAAAAATGATTACCGTATTCTGCAGACGCTGATGGAACATAAAGGAAAGGTGGTCAGCCGGGATCTGCTGATGCAGCGGCTCTGGGAGAATGACAGTTTTGTGGATGAGAATGCACTGACGGTAAATATCGCAAGGCTCAGGAAGAAGCTGGATGGGGCAGGTCTGACTGATTTTATTGTGACAAAAAAGGGGATGGGTTATATCATTGAGTAAAAACAAATCAATTCTGTTCTATATTCTTTTTACAGTTGTATTTTCAGTTGT
>JALFLM010000016.1 GCA_022774705.1 Lachnospiraceae bacterium
TTTTTTCACTATTAAGAATAACCTGTTCATCTTTAAAATTCAATCACATATAACATATTTTTTTGATGTTAGTTAGGCTTTTTCTAAAGTTAATGACATTGTTGTAAATCAAGGGTTTCTGACAGGGTGGGGTAGAAATGACGTGGAGCTCGGAAGAGCATTGACACAACGGCATGCGGAGTACTGTTGATAACAGCAACTCCAGTAGAAATGACGTGGAGCTCGGAAGAGCATTGACACAATTTCGACAAGTTTAGCGTTAATAAGCACGCTAGTAGTAGAAATGACGTGGAGCTCGGAAGAGCATTGACACATCAGCTGTGAAGGAGGCTTTGCTACCGGAGAGGGATAGTAGAAATGACGTGGAGCTCGGAAGAGCATTGACACAATCACCTCCTTCCATCATATATGCATCCCCAACCGTAGAAATGACGTGGAGCTCGGAAGAGCATTGACACAAGCTTCCCAGAGTTCAGAAATAGTCATGTTGCCGGTAGAAATGACGTGGAGCTCGGAAGAGCATTGACACAGACTGACCGGTTGATGGATGGTGTTAATGCTATGCGGTAGAAATGACGTGGAGCTTGGAAGAGCATTGACACTCTGTAGGAAGTCTTTTTTTCAGGGATGCTAACTGGTAGAAATGACGTGGAGCTCGGAAGAGCATTGACACTTTTTATCACCGGGTGTCAGGTATCCAACCCCTGGAAGTAGAAATGGCGTGAAGCTCATAAAGAATACTAACACACATTATGCTCCGTTCTGAAAGGTAAACTTTCCGGATGCAGAAATGTCGTAACCCCGCAAGGGTATTTTCAGCAACTTATCAACCTTGTTTCCCATGTTTTCACCGGAAAGGGAGGACACGATGGTTATCGTTTGCCAATACAGGATCTGCAAAGAGGAAGATGGTATTTTGAGAATGATCGATATGCCGGTTTCTTTTTGTCCGGATTGCGGGGAACGGTTAAGGTCCCGGGATTCGCGGGTTCGTGGCTTTTTTGATACAGACGGTGAGAAACATTTGCTGCGTCACAGGCGGCTGATCTGCAGGAAATGCGGGCGGATTCATTCGGAGCTGCCGGATTTTATCGTACCGGAAAAGAGGTATACTGCAGGTGCGGTCCTGGGCGCTTTTTCTTCGGAAATTTCGGGTTCAGGTGAGAAGAGTCCGTCCTGTGCTGCTGAAGACAGTACGATAGCCGGGTGGATTTTGCAGATTTTCTGCCGGATACAGGTGATTTGCAGTATTGTGGGGAGATGGTTCTGCGTGATCAGGAAAGGTGAATTTGCGATGCATATGTCTGATTTGCTGGATTCATTAACTGAAGGAAATCTGATTCGGGAGAATTACGGAGAGTATATCAGATGGCTTTACAGTATAGACCACCATATCTGCTGTGTGGAATAACTTGATTTGTGGCACAATTGAATTACTGATTTCATGTTGTTGGAGTCACATCTGTTTGTTTCCAACATTGTGAAATGCGGTTATGGAATGCCTGCGGCGTTGATATACCTGCGGCGTTAATATACCTGCCATGTCGATATGACTGCCATATCGATATGAGCAGGTGTTTTTTATTGCCTGAAGTGCTGCCTGCTACCTGAAGTGCTGTCTGCTGTTTGAAGTATTGCTTGTAGTAGTTTGGAAACCAGTCTGAAGATAAAGAATCTGATACAGAATAATTGCCGTTTTCGGTCCGGCAGTGATAAAAAATGTACTTTTCTAGAATTATACACCTGTACTGCCTTTATAAATATCTAATATAATAGTAAAATCAAGGTATCATAATACTATATTAATAGAAAATAAAGGAAAGGAGCGGGTGTTTATGGTGAATGAGGATCTGAAGAACAAGACGCAGGAGTGGATGAGTCTGGAGCGTGCTACGTTTAAGCAGCGGGAGATTGCGGAGGAGTTTTATGAAAAACAGCTGATGAAGCTGATTACGAAGGCGTTTGTGGAGAATAATAAAGATAAGGTGAGTGCGCCTGTGAAGGAGATGATTCTTTCCGTGGGGACGTCGTATGAGCCGCTGGTTTTGTCTTTGAAGCTGTTCCGTCCGGAGCGGATTCTTTTCCTGTATACGGATAAGAGTCTTCCGTTTCTGGAAAAGGTGATCCGGATGTGCCGCCTGCCCATGAGTCGTTTTATCAGACGGCGGGTGGATGAAAATAATCCGCTGGATATTTACCAGGAAGTGAAGAATGTATATCTGGAGTGGGGAAAGCCTGAGCAGATTTATGTGGATTTTACGGGTGGTACGAAGGCCATGTCGGTGGCGGCGGCCATGGCCGGTGCAATGATCAATATTCAGCTGGTCTACATCGGTTCCAGCCGGTATCTGGTGGATTTCCGCAAACCGGAACCGGGCTCGGAGTTTGTGCAGTTTATTTCCAATCCCTATGAGATATTCGGTGACCTGGAGATTGAGAAAGCGATGGAGCTGGTGAAGGAGTACAACTACGCCGGTGCGGGAGAGAAGCTGCGGGAGCTGATCGACAGAGTGCCGGATCCCATGGTCCGTCAGCAGCTGGAGCTGATCTGTTTTCTGGTAAATGCCTACGAAATGTGGGATGACCTGAAGTTCGAGGATGCCTGGAGGAAGATGCAGCATCTTCATAAAAATCTGGTGCGTGACAGGAGACGGAATGACAGGCTGGTGCTGCTTGATTTTATGGATGCCATTGAGTGTCAGCTTTCATCGCTGGAAAAGCTGACCGAGATGAGAAAAATCCTGAAGGAGAAAGGCAATTTTGCTGTTCTGCAGAGCGGAGAGCATATCATTCCGCTGATGTTTACCATGTTTCTCAATGCTAATGTGAGGGAGGCACAGGGGAAATACGATACGGCGACGCTGTTGTGGTATCGTTTGCTGGAAATGATCAGCCAGAGACGGCTGTCTCTTTACGATATCGATGTTTCCCAGGCTGATTACGGGAAAATCCGGATCAATACGGAGCGGATGCCGCATTATGAAAATATGAGTGCCGGTCAGAGACTGGAGCAGTATAAAAAGGAAGTATTTGATTTCAAAGTACGGCTGTTCGGCAGGCAGAGCAGCAGCTATCTGCCGGAGCAGATTTCTCTGCTGGAGGGATTTATCCGGCTCTGTGTACTGAAGGATGACCTGATGATGCAGGAAAAGGTGCGTCCCATCGATCAGGTAAAACGGATCCGCTACATGGTTTCGCTCCGTAATCACAGTATTTATGCCCATGGCCTGATTCCGGTGGAAGTGGATGAGTATATGAAATTCAAACAGTTTGTTATGGCATTGTTTCTCCGATTCTGTGAGATCGAGCAGGTTGATTTTGAGCAGCAGCATGCGAAGCTGAAATGGATCAATCCGGTGGAATCGGCATGGCTGTGATTTATATAAGGGAGCAGGGCGCCTGCGTTCATAAAAGCAATCTGCAGCTGTCGGTTCAGAAGGGACAGCATATATTGAAAAAAGTGCCTCTTTCCTATGTGGAGCAGCTGGCGGTGTTCGGAAATGTGCAGATCACCACTCAGCTGATGCAGTATTTGCTGCAGCAGGGAATTGAGATTCATTATTTCACATATGGAGGAAATTATCTGGGCTGCAGCAAAGGTGAACATTCGCGGAATATTTTCCTGCGGTGCGCGCAGTATGAAATATTCAGTGATATGGAGAAGCGCATGGTGATTGCCCGGGCTCTGGTGGAGGGGAAAATCAGGAATCAGCTGGCGGTAATCCGGAAACACCGTTGGAATGCTTCAGAGGAATGTTCGGAGAAATACAACTGGCGTGATGATGCGGAAAGCCTTGAAAAACAGCTGGAACTGCTGGAGAAAAAGGACAGTATTGAGGCGATTATGGGTATTGAAGGTCTGGCAAGCACCATCTATTTCCAGTCATATGGGAGGATGTTCAAATCGGAGCTGAAATTCAGCGGACGGAACCGCCGGCCGCCCCGGGATCCTGTCAATGCGGTGCTGAGTCTGACTTACACATTTCTGACCCGGGACATGTGCAGTATTCTTGATATACAGTCCTTTGAAACGTATCTGGGATTTCTCCACGGTATCCGTTACGGCAGGAAATCTCTGGCACTGGATTTGATCGAAGTATTCCGCCAGCCTGCGGCCGACCGGCTGGTACTGAGGCTGTTCAATAAACAGATTCTGACAAAATATGATTTCCGCGAAGATGATATGGAAGGAATTTATCTGAATGAAGACGGATTTCAGAAATTCTGCTATGAATATGAGAAATGGATGAGCGACAAACGAAACGGAGATTCCTGGCGGACGCTGATGCGGAGGCAGGCGCAGATGCTGAGGGAAACGATTCAGTGTGGCATGGTGTTTCAGACATGGAAGTGGGAATAAACTGCGGATGAGAAAGGCGGGGGATAAGAAAAGAATGTATGTGATCAGTTATGATATTTCAGAGGATAAGAGGCGCAATAAGGTGGCGAAGCTTCTGGAAGGATACGGGCGACGGGTTCAGTACAGTGTTTTTGAGTGTCATATTAATGAAAAGAAACTGAAGGTGCTGTATGCGGCTCTCATGGATCTGACCCGTGATATGCAGGATGGCAGCGTGTACATTTACACGGTATGCGGTTCCTGTGAAAAAAGGCGTATGATTATTGGAGAGGAAAACCGGGAAACAGAGGAACTTCAGAAACCGGTAATCGTGATTTAAACCGGTCAGGTGGAGGTGAAAAATGGGATTATACACGAAAATAATTGATTTGCAGAAGCTGAACCGGGCATGGGAGAAGATCCGCCAGAAAAAATCGGCTCCGGGGATTGATGGTGTCACGGTGGAAATGCTGGAGCAGGAAATCCGGCCTGCGCTGAAGCAGCTGAATATTGAATTGAAGGAGCAGCGCTATGAGCCCATGCCGGTGCGGATGATCGTGCTGCGAAAAGGGGAAAAGGAACGGGAGGTCGGCCTGTTCTGCCTGCGGGACAAAATCGTGCAGCAGTCGGTGGCATACGAACTTCACAAATTGTATGATGATGGATTTGCCAGAGAATCCTATGCATTTCACAGCAGCCGGTCGGCACTGGAAGCAGTCTCGGAAGTGGAAAAAGCAGCTGCCCAGAGCCCGGAGGGATGGGTACTGAAAACGGACATCCGCCATTTTTTCGATGAAATCAGCCATGAAAAGCTGCTCGACATGCTCCGGCAGAAGGTGAGGGAGGAGGAAGTCCTCGGGCTGATCAGGCAGTTTATGATGGTACAGATGCTGGATGAAAACGGCGAACTTCGCAGTAAAATGAGAGGAATTTATCAGGGGTCGACCATCGCACCGCTGCTTTCCAATATTTACCTTGATGAATTTGATCATGTAATCAGAGAAAAAACAGATGCATATTTCCGCTATGCGGATGATATTCTCTGCATTGACCGGGACCGGGGCAGGATTGAAGCGGCTGCTGATGAGATCCGGCATGTTCTGGCAGAGCTGGGCCTTGAATTGAATGAAGAAAAAACGAAAATCTGTCAGGTGAAGGATGAGTTTGAATATCTGGGCTATCGTTTCGGAGCCGGCGGGAAGCAGGTGCCTGCCAGAAAGGAGGCGGCCCTGAAGGAACGGCTGGAGGAACTCTGGATGCAGAACCTGGATTTTGAACAGAAAGCGGAAAAAGGGCTGGAAATCATCAATGGATGGCTTCAGTATTTCACCGGGAAACGGAAAATCGAGAGTATCTACGAGCTGGTGCTGGAAATTTACCGGGAGACGGAGAAAGGAAAGCGAAAGGACAGGCTGACCGGCGATATGCTGGCCCGGCTCCGGCTGATTCGCAGTCAGTTCACCAATATTCATCCTGACATCTGCCGGTTTCTTGCAGAACTGTGGAAGGAATCCGGCATGAAAGCAGCGGCGCTGACGGAATATGAACAGCTGTGGCAGGCTGACCGGCTGGATGCGGGCATCAGCGGGACATGGGATGAGGGAACAATCACCAGACTGACCGGTGAATATGAAAAACTGATGATCCGGGAAGATAAAGAAGGACTGGAAAATATCATGCAGCTGTATGCGGATCTCCACTGCTACAATAAAGCCTCGGTATTTGACAGAAGGCTGAGGGAAATGGAACGGGCCCGCAGGATTTATGTGCCGGATGCTTTGACGGAAATGAAAGCCGGAGCAGATGCGGTTGCCGGAGCAGGAGCGGAAGCAGCAGGGACGACAGAGGATTTCGGTGTGAGGAATGAGGCAGCAGAGATAACAGCGGGTATCGGTGTGAGAACGGATGGGATTGATTTTTCTTTCAATGAGGCTGAACTGGAGCTGTATGATCAGCTGTTTGTGGGAAGAGAAGACCTTTACGCCCGGGAAACCATCAATTCCTACGGCAAAAGAACGTTTGAAACGGTAAATGCACCGCTGACGCAGGAAACGCTGGAGGAAGCGATGAAGCAGCAGGTTTCGCTGGCCACATATGTACAGAGGAACAATGCAACAGCGCATTATATGGTATTTGACATGGATATTTCCAAAAAAATACTGCTGAAATATTCGCCGGAAACGGAAGAATTCCGTCAGTATCTGAACCTGATCAAGGAAAAGGCATACCGCCTCCGGAAAATCCTGATGCAGATGGGGCTGGCTTCCCTGTTGGAATTCAGTGGATTTCGTGGATATCATGTCTGGGTTTTCTTTCAGGAGTGGATAAGTGTCCGATATATCCATATGCTGCAGGACATGATTCTTGACAGAATGAAGCAGAAGGAGAGAAAACAGGGGAAGGAAAGTAATCAGGGGAAGGAGAGTAATCAGGGAAAACTGGAGATACCGCCGGGAGAAATATCTGCGGCAGACCAGGATCTGATCATTGAGCTGTTTCCCAACCGGACCAGAGTGACAGGAGAAAAACCGGGCCAGTGCATTCGCCTGCCATTTTCCAGACATATACGAACCGGGAAGAGATCGTGTTTTCTGGATGAAGAAGGATATGTTTATGAGAAGCAGTCAGAAGCTTTGGAGCAGGCAGCGACATATCCACTGTCCGTGGTGAAACGGATTATCGCGGTGAATGGAAGTGCTGCGGAAAGAAGTACGGGCAGAAACAGCGGCGGAAGTATGAATGCCGGTACGGGTGAAAGCGGAGGCGGAACGTGCAATGCAGGAAATGAGGCAAAATGCGGGAACAGCGCAGGAAGCAGATCAGAGAACAGAACGGAAAACAAGCCGGAAATCAGTGAATTGTATCCGGATCTGAAGCCAGCGGTGAAAATTGTGCTGGAGCAGTGCAATCTAATGGAATATCTGTGCAGGAAGGCGAAAACGACGGGCTATCTGACACATTTTGAAAGGCAGACCATTGTTTATGTATTCGGTCATCTGGGTGATGACGGAAAAGCATTCGTCCATCAGGTGATGGAAAATACGTTGAATTACCGCTTTGCGGTCACGGAGCGTTTTATCCAGAAACTGCCGGCAAAGCCCATCAGCTGTATCAAAATCAGGGAGCAGTATAAACAGATCACCGCCGAAATCGGCTGCAACTGCAGATTTAAACGGACGAAAAACTGTTATCCCTCCCCTGTACTGCACGCTGTAAAGGATAATGAAGAAATCCAGCAGGACATCACTCTGCCGCTTTCAAGAGATATCTCCCAGACAAAGGAAAAACAGATCTATGAAGAAATCAACGTCCACCGGAAAGCACAGGAACTGGCAGGAAAACTGCTGGAATTCAAAAAACAGCGGAGAGGAATTGATAAAAATGTCAGAAAACTGGAAGATGAACTGACAGAAATCTTCAACAATGCATCCGTGGACTGTATGGAAATTGATATGGGGCTTCTGAGCCGGAGACGAAAGGGAGAGCGGTATGAATGGGTGATTGAATTATAGGGAAGGCTGGATTTATAGTGGAACGAAGAAGGTTCACCTGAGCAATATACATGGTGAAGCATGATGGAGTATGATATCCTGTAAAGAGAAGATGTCCCTTACAGGATATCATACTTGTGATTCCGGACAGGCAATTTATTCCGTAGATGGCTGAAGTTCAGACAGTAACGTGCAGACGGGTATAGCATAACGCATAACGTTCCGATAAAGAATCTCTGCTTGACGTTATAGGGACAAGAAACTATAATAATGATGCAAGGATTTCGGAAGCGTGAAACACGGAGAAACCCGTTTGTATCATGGCGTCAAATTTATTTGATGCCTTCATCATAATAATGGAAAAAGGGACAAGAGCAGAAAAAGAACGAGAAACGAAAAAAATCCGGATTCAAGTAAAAAATGAAAAAATTCCAAAACAGCTTGAAATATATGAAAAAAATCGCCAAGACATAAAAACACCCCGAAAAAGGCTATTTGTCAGAATATTCTGAAAAATACCTGCAAAAAAGGCCTCAAAAAGCCTTGTAAATCAAGGGTTTCTGACAGGGTGGGGTAGAAATGACGTGGAG
>JALFLM010000040.1 GCA_022774705.1 Lachnospiraceae bacterium
ATGTACTCCTGACGGATTGTCTCCAGCATGGCCGACCGGGTCAGCCGCAGCAGTCCCGCCGCCGATGTCATGCACACCGTAATGGTGGGCAGGATAAAATGCTTCAGAGTATCCGCCCCGTGAGACGGCAGAAGCTCCAGCTTCATGGAAAACAGAAGCATCAGCATGGAGCCCAGCCAGAAACCGGGAATCGATGCGAAAACCAGCGCAACCACAACCAGCGTCTGATCCAGAACCGTATACTGTCTGATGGCGGAGATGATTCCCAGAGTAATACCGATGATGGAGGCCGCCGACATGGACAGAACAGCCAGCAGCAGTGTGTTGGGGAAACGGGCCATGATATCGTCCATAACCGGCTGTCTGCTCTGGTAGGACGTTCCCAGATCAAAATGAAAAATCACATCTCCGATATAGTTCAGATACCGGATCAGAAAAGGTTTGTCATAACCGAACTCGGCATTCAGTGCCGCAATATCCTCCGGATCCGCCGTGATTCCGAGAATAATGCTTCCCGGATCCCCCGGCGTCAGAGACAGAATGGCAAATACCAGAAACGATACACCCAGCAGAACGGGTATCATATAAATCAATCGTTTTATTACATATTTGTACAAAACAGTACGCTCCTTTCCAGATACATTTCCGGATTATGTGAAATATACTGCCAGACTGCATCCTCATTCCGGGACACAATCTGGCAGTACTGAACATCTGCTATTTCCAGCTGAAATTATAGATGGAATAGATTCCTTCGAAAGGAATTTCCTGACAGTCAAGGCTTGTGTTGTGTACGTAAAGCGTCATGGGATTGCAGATTACCGCATAAATCGCTTCGTCCTGAGCCTTTGTTAAAATCTGATTGAAAATAGACGCTCTTGCGTCATTATCCGTTTCCGCTTTTGCCTGAGCAAACAGCTTATCCATATCCGCATTGGAGTAGCGGGCATTGTTGGCTGTACCGATAAAATCAGAGCAGAATGCCATCTCCAGCTGCTGGGTATCGCCGTCCAGCGTCATTTCCAGTGCGGTGATATCGTAATTGCCGCTTGTCAGATCATCGATATAGGCATTGAATTCCTTCACTTCAATAGTAGTTTCAAGACCTACTGCGGAAAGATCACTCTGAATAACGGTTGCCAGATTGGAATATTTTTCAGCAACCAGAATGCTGCCCAGGTTGAGAGGTGTGGTCACACCTGCTTCCTTCAGCAGTTCCTTTGCCTTTTCCTGATCGTAGGTATACTGGAACTGGTCATCGGAGTAGCCGAAACGTTCCTTTGAGCAGATATTGGAATTGATTTCCGCTTCATTGTCATAGCATACCGCAACGATATTCTCCCGGTTGATGGCGTAATTGATTGCCTTACGGACCAGTTCGCTGTTAAACGGTTCTTTTTCCAGATTCATGGAAACATAGGAGAAACCGGAGGTACCGATTTCCTCTACCGCAAGAGATTCGTCGCCCTGAATCTGTGCCATGGTGGAGGATTCTGCCATGGCAAAATCAACCTCACCTGTCTTCAGCGCGATTGCCGTGGTGGACTGGTCGGGAATCACTTCAAATGTTACATTCTTAATTGCGGCTTCTCCTCTGTAGTAGCCGTCATAAGCTTCCAGCGTGATTTTGCTGCCTTTTTCTCTTCCCGCATATTTGTAGGGGCCGCTTCCCACCGGCTGACCGGCAAAATCGTTTTCCGACTTCTCATAATAAGCCTTTGATGCGATGGGCACCTGACATACACCAAGCAGGAACGGGGAATAAGGATTATCCAGATGACAGATTACCGTGGTCTCATCCGGTGCTTCCACGCTTTCCAGACCAGCGACCTGTGAACCCTGATATTCCGATTCCATGTAAAGCTCCAGAGAAAATTTTACGTCTTCCGCAGTCACAGCGGAGCCGTCGTGGAAGGTCACATCGTCTCTCAGCTTGAAGGTATAATCCTTACCATCATCGCTGATCGTACAGCTTTCCGCAATTCTCGGTTCCGGTTCGTGAGCACCGTCGGGATTCATGTACATCAGCGGATCGTAAAGCTGTGTCAGAATCGTATGCTCGATGGTCGTACTGAAATCGGAAGGATGAAGCGTATCGATATCCACATCCGTGGCAATCGCGATACTGTCTTTTCCGGCCTGAGATGCAGCCTCACCGGCTGCCCCTGTCTGTCCTTCGCCTTTGCTTCCTGAGCCGCCGCAGCCTGCCATCGATGCCGTAAGTGCTGCAGCCAGGAAAAGTGATATTATTTTTTTCATGATCCTACCCCTTTTCTTTGTTAAGTTAAAAATGAAATTCATATTGTGATACTGCATTGATCAGATCAATTCCCGCTTCAATATCCTTTTTGGAGGCCACTGCACTCTGACAGTGGGGATATCTGGTTACCACGACGATTCCTCCGGTGCGGACTCCTGTTCCTGAAAGGTTCATACTGGAAGCATCTGTTCCGCCCTGATCGATCACTTCCCGCTGGTAGGGAATTCCATTTGCCTCACAGCAGGAAATCATGGCTTCCACCACGTCCTCGTCACTGACTACGGACGGATCGCAGATCTTGATGCCGATTCCTCCGTCCACCGTGTTGCTTCCCTCCAGGTCACAGGGATAATCATGAGCCGGTGTAATGTCCACCGCAATGCCGATATCCGGTTTTATCCGCTCCGCCGCCGGTCCGGAACCGCGGCAGCCAAGCTCCTCCTGAACACAGAATACATAATAGATATCATTCAGACATCCCTGATTCTCTTTAAGCGCTTCCAGAAGCTGATAGCATCCGATCCGATTATCCAGACTCTTGGAACAGATCCGGTCATTCTGCAATTCCAGGTACTCACCCATATAGCCACAGGCATCTCCCAGATTCACCACCTTCATGGCATCCTCTCTGGAAACAGCTCCGATATCAATGTAAAGCTTTCCGGCCTTGTTGCCTGCTTCTTCAATGGGACCCATGCAGCTGACCACACCTTTTACACCGTTTTTAAACTGAACTCTGCCGTTATAGGCAGAACCGGTCCAGTTCCATCCCATATTGCAGACACG
>JALFLM010000058.1 GCA_022774705.1 Lachnospiraceae bacterium
ATTCCGACATTTCCTGCACCGTACCGCTTCCCAGATTGCCATTGATATAGGTTTCGCATCCCAGCTGACGGCACAGCTCAAAATACTCATGTGTGCCGAAGCTGTTGTCTTCCACAACACCGCCCCAGTGAGTATTGATGATCTTCTTACGGTTCTCCCTGGGGCCAATGCCCTCCATCCAGTGATATTCATCAGCAAAACATCCGCCGGGCCAGCGCAGTACCGGCACCTTAATGTCCTTTAATGCTTCCACTACATCCGTACGCATTCCATTCACATTGGGAATGGGCGAATCCTCACCGACAAAAATGCCTTCATAAATACATCTTCCCAGATGTTCGGAAAAATGTCCATAAATTTCCTTATTGATCTGGCTTACTTCATGTTCTGGATTAATTACTAATTTTGCCATAGATGCACTACTTCCTCCAATAATAACATACATTAATATAGTATCGTCCAGGAACACCGGCTTACGGTTTCCGCCCTGCTACATGGGCGAGTATTTGATCCGCACCTGAATATCCTGATTGTAATTACCAAATCCCGAACCAAACAATGTGAAACCGCCCACATGTCTGGCATCCTCGCGAACCATCATCTTCAGACGAATCGTACTCCGGTAGTTGAAATTGAACTGCTGAATATTCACACCGGATATCTGAAGTCCGTCAATAAAAGTCCCCTTTTTATTGATTACAATCATCTTCAGATGTCCATATTGATTCCAGTTCGGAAACCACCAGTCCGGTGTAAGAAGTCCACGCACATCGCCAAAATCCCCTGGACTTGTCCATGTGCCGATTTCCACGTCATTCAGAAGAAATGAAATATCAGAAGGCCAGTCGTTGTTCACGCCCGGGGCTTCACTGCTGATTTCCATGGAAATGGTGATCTGGTCCACTTTCTGTGAAGTCGGAAGCAGATTTGGTATCAGATATTCAACATAGCCTTTTGTAAACCAGAGGATCTTTGCATTCACATGATCCGGATGAGCAAAATATCTGGAGTCATCCACGACACCGATCACCGCATTTGTATCAGACAAACCGCATGTGGGATAAACGTCAAAGTTGGAATAATGTCCAACCGGAATATTAGCCTCATAAATATTCTGTTCCTCAGCCTGTTCTTCCGTTTCCATCTCAATCAGAATCTTATCTACATCCACCCGACAGATCTTCTGATTCCCATGACCGCTGTATTCCTGCGTAACATTCACAATCCCGCTCTCTTCCAGCTTTTTGATATGACTTGTCAGCGCTCCGTTTGTAATACCCAGACTGCCGGCAAGCTCATTCATGTTCATGGCATGATTTTTCAAAAGCAGCTTTACTATCTGTACTCGAACTTCCGATCCCAAAGCCTTGAATACCTTCAAGCCTTCATCAATATTTTTAATATGTAACATCCTGTATCTCCCCATTCAATCATTTAAACTACTAGATGTAAGATACATTATGCCATATATTTTCCAAAAAAATCAATACCCTCTTTAGATTTTTCTGAAATAATTCCAATCCTTTCACTTACCCGGTCAGGCGATTTCCGATTACTGCGGATTTTCCTGCACTACTATGCAGATATAATACCATTTTCCCGTCAATAATGCAATAATTATTTTACTTTTTTATAAAATATTTTTTTATAATCTAAATATTAAATTCTTCATGCATGCCTGCAATTTCAGGTAAAAAGAGACATGCCGTACCAACCAGTCAGCGCGGCATGCCTCTTTTCTCAATTCATATGAAACAGCTGTGTTTTTATCAACATATTTCCAGTTCTTTTTTGATTTTTTTGAAAATTCCTTCTGCATCCAGACCATACTTTTTAATCAGTTCAACCGCGGGGCCGGATTCTCCGAATACGTCTTCCATGCCGATTTTGTATACGGGTACCGGATTTCTGCGTGATACGCAGTCGCATACGGCGCTTCCCAGTCCGCCGATGATGGAGTGTTCTTCTACCGTAATGATCCTGCCGGTTTCCTGTGCAGCTTTCAGGATCAGTTCTTCATCCAGCGGTTTGATGGTGTGGATGTTGATGACTCTGGCGCTTACACCGTCCTTCTCCAGCATTTCGGCTGCTCCCAGGCTTTCCGATACACACAGGCCGGTGGCCACGATGGTCAGATCTTTGCCTTCCCGCAGGGTGACACCTTTGCCGATTTCAAATTTGTAATCGGGGCGGTCGTTGATGACCGGTACCGCAAGTCTGCCGAAGCGCAGGTATACGGGGCCTTCCATCTCGTATGCGGCTTCCACTGCGGCTCTTGCTTCCACGTCATCGCTGGGGTTGATGACTGTCATACCGGGAATGGTGCGCATGAGGGCGATGTCTTCGTTGCACTGGTGGGTTGCACCGTCTTCGCCGACGGAGATGCCTGCATGGGTCGCACCGATTTTTACATTCAGATGAGGGTATCCGATGGAGTTTCTCACCTGTTCAAAGGCACGTCCTGCCGCAAACATGGCAAAACTGCTGGCAAAGGGTACCATGCCTGTGGCAGCCAGGCCCGCTGCGATGCCCATCATGTTGGATTCGGCAATACCGCAGTCGATATGTCTTTCAGGAAATTCCTTTTTAAAAATACCGGTCTTGGTGGCAGCTGCCAAGTCCGCGTCCAGTACAACCAGGTCGTCATGCTTTCTACCCAGCTCTGCCAGGGCTTTTCCGTAGCTCTCTCTGGTAGCGATCTTCTTTACTTCTGACATGATTATCTGCCCTCCTTTTCCAGTTCTTCCATAGCCTGTTTAAACTGCTCATCATTAGGTGCAGTTCCGTGCCAGCCCACCTGGTCTTCCATAAAGGAAACGCCTTTGCCCTTGACGGTCTTCATGATGATGGCAGTGGGAACTCCTTTTATCTCCCGTGCTTCCTCAAATGCAGCTGCCAGCTGTTCGAAATCATTGCCGTCTGCCACATTGATCACATGGAAGCCGAAGGATGCAAATTTCTCATCGATGGGATAGGGGGAACATACATCAGCCACCCTGCCGTCGATCTGCAAACCGTTGTTGTCCACGATAAATACCAGATTGTCCAGTTTTTTCGCTGCAGCAAACATGGCTGCTTCCCAGACCTGGCCTTCCTGGATCTCACCATCACCAAAGAGACAGTAGGTACGATATGACTTCCCGCGCAGTTTTGCAGAAAGCGCCATGCCCACAGCAGCGGAACCGCCCTGTCCCAGAGAACCGCTGGACATGTCAACACCGGGGATGTGCTTTCTGTCGGGATGG
Source organism: Lachnospiraceae bacterium (assembly GCA_022774705.1). Classification (GTDB taxonomy): domain Bacteria; phylum Bacillota; class Clostridia; order Lachnospirales; family Lachnospiraceae; genus TWA4. The sequence goes on from JALFLM010000058.1 coordinate 3,246, forward strand.
CCCTGCAGATAGGAGCCGGTGTGGCGCAGGGTTTCCATATCTTCCATGGGGAAAAATCCTCTTTCCGCCAGAGCGGCATAGTAGCCGGGAGCGGTATGGCCCTTTGACAGGACGAAACGGTCCCTGTCAGGATCCTGAGGATTTTTCGGATCCACATTCATCTCCTGCATGTATAAATAAGTAAATAATTCTGTGGCAGACAGAGATCCGCCGGGATGTCCGGATTTGGCCGCATGAACACCGCGGATGATTCCCTTGCGCACTTCATTTGCATGATGTTTCAGTTCTGTTAATTTCTGTTCTGTTAATTTCATTGCTGCTCCTTCCAGTCTTTTGAAATAAAACTATTCGCCGAAAACAGCCCGGTAATCCTGCTGGAATTTCTCAATTCCCGCATCGGTCAGCGGATGCTTTGTCATCTGTTCGATTACCTTGTAGGGAACCGTTGCGATATGTGCTCCCGCCAGTGCACAGTCCGTTACATGGATGGGATTACGTACGCTTGCCGCAATAATCTGTGTATCCAGGCCTGCCACATCAAAAATCTGTGCAATCTCAGCGATGAGATCCACGCCGCGCACATTGATGTCATCCAGGCGTCCCAGGAAAGGGGATACATAGGTGGCACCTGCTCTCGCAGCCAGCAGAGCCTGATTTGCTGTGAAAATCAGAGTAACATTGGTTTTGATGCCCTCGGAAGTAAGTGCTTTGCAGGCCTTCAGACCTTCCACAGTCATGGGGATCTTTACCACCATATTGGGATGAATGGCAGCGATTTCCCGCCCTTCACGGATCATGCCTTCCGCATCCACAGTCGTAGCCTTTACCTCTCCGCTGATGGGTCCGTCCACAATGTCAGTGATTTCTTTGATAACTTCCTTAAAATCCCGTCCTTCCTTCGCAATCAGGGAAGGGTTTGTAGTAACGCCGCAGATCACACCCATGTCATTGGCTTTTCTGATATCATCCACATTTGCTGTATCAATAAAAAATCTCATATAAATAAATCTCCTTGATAAATCTTAAAAACGTCTAAAACGCCCGGACTCCACTTTCTCCGGATGATTTTTTCCCGAAAATCTATTTCAGGCTTTCTGTTGCCGCTTTTTCAATTGCAAGACCGGCTTTGTACCGCTCGATAAATGTGTTAAATCCTTCCACATCCTCCGGATCAGGCATTACCTGTACGCTTTCCGCATCCCTGAAGACTCTGTTCTCCAGATAATCACTGAGTGATTCGCCTTCTTCCTTTTGAAGCATATAGGAAGCAAGAACAGCAATCCCCCATGCACCGCCTTCGCCGGCTGTTTTCATAACGGAAACCGGTGTATTCAGAGCAGCAGCCAGAATCTTCTGTCCAACACCTTCGGTCTTGAACAGTCCGCCGTGGCCCCAGATCACATCCACCTGAACACCCTCTTCTCCCAGGAGCAGGTCATTGCCTACCTTGATGGCAGCCAGAGAAGTATACAGATGTGTTCTCATAAAGTTGGCCAGCGTGAAGCTGCAGTTCTGTTCCCGTACAAACAGCGGTCTTCCTTCTGAAAAATGTGTAATGTGTTCGCCTGAGAAATAATTATAAGCCAGCAGGCCGCCGCAGTCCTTGTCGCCTTCCAGCGCCTTGCGGTAAAGACCGCCGTACAGATCATTCATGTCGATGTCCACATGAAACAGATCGCAGAATTCCTTAAATACGGATACCCATGCATTCAGATCGGAAGTACAGTTGTTGCAGTGAACCATGGCAACGGAATTGCCTTCCGGTGTGGTAACAATATCGATCTCGGGATACAGTCTGGAAAGTTTCTTCTCCAGAACGATCATGGAGAATACCGATGTACCTGCGGAAACATTGCCGGTACGTACCTTGACACTGTTTGTGGCAACCATGCCGGTACCTGCATCGCCAGCCGGAGGACACATGGGAATCCCCGGTTTCAGCGCACCGCTGGGATCCAGCAGCTTTGCACCCGTTTCTGTCAGCCGGCCCGCTTCTTCTCCCGCCTGAAGTACCCGGGGAAGGATTTTCTCGATCTTCCAGGGATAATTCCGGTCAGCAACCTTCTGATCAAATTTTTCCAGCATATCCTTATAATAATTTTTTGTCTCCGGATCAATGGGGAACATACCGGATGCATCGTCGATACCCAGTACCTTTTCGCCGGTCAGTGCCCAGTGAACGTAGCCGGCCAGTGTGGTAAAGAATGCAATATCCTTCACATGGGGCTCATCATTTAAAACAGCCTGATACAGATGCGCAATGCTCCAACGCTGAGGGATCTGATGGTTGAACAGTTCCATCAGTTCCAGCGTTGCCGGCTCTGTCATGGTATTTCTCCAGGTACGGAATGGTACCAGCAGCCGGTCATTCTTATCAAACGGCAGATAGCCGTGCATCATGGCGCTGACGCCGATGGCACCGATGGTCGTCAGCTCCACACCGTATTTTGCCTGAACCTCTGCTTTCAGGTTCTGATAGCAGTCCTGAATTCCGTTCCAGATATCCTCAACATGGTAAGTCCACACACCGTCCTCCAGACGGTTTTCCCAGGAATGATCTCCTGTGGCCAGTAATTCATTCTTTTCGCTTAACAGTACGCCCTTGATCCTTGTAGAACCAAATTCGATACCGAGAACTGTTTTCCCCTCTCTGATGAGAGTCTGTACAGTACAATCACCCACGATTTTACCTCCCGTTTTATTTCTTAGTCTGTCCGTAATAAGCGTTGGCGCCGTGTTTTCTGTAGTAATGCTTGTCCTGCAGTTCCTGAGGTGCAGGCTTTACATCAGGATTGATCATCTCACACCATGCCGCCATCTTCGCGCATTCTTCCGCAACAACCGCATTGTGAACTGCATCGTATGCACTGGTTCCCCAGGTAAATACACCGTGGTTTTTGCACAGTACAGCCGGTGTGGCAATGGGATCTCTGTGATTTGCATCAAAATCATCCGCAATCAGAACGCCCGTATTCAGTTCATATGCTTCTTCGATTTCTTCCTTTGTCAGATTCCTGACACAGGGAATCTCCCCGTAAATATAATCTGCATGGGTCGTTCCGTAGCAGGGAACGGCTCTTCCGGCCTGCGCCCAGCTGGTAGCCCAGGGAGAATGGGTATGTACCACACCGCTGATTCCGGGGAAACGATTGTACAGCACCATGTGAGTTGCTGTATCGGAAGAAGGATTATATTCACCCTCTACCTTGTTGCCCTTCAGATCAACAACGACCATATCTTCCGGACGCAGTTCATCGTATTCCACGCCGCTGGGCTTGATTACAAATAATCCGCTTTCTCTGTCAATGCCGCTTACATTGCCCCAGGTAAATGTAATCAGGTGATGCTTGGGAAGCAGCATATTGGCTTCATATACTTCTTTTTTTAACTGTTCTAACATTTCCCGTTCTTCCTTCCGTTATTCTCCGGGGCCCATGAAAGTCCCCGGAGAATCTATCTGTTTTGATTTTCTTATTCTTACTTATAGAAAATATTGCCCAGCATCAGGTCTTTCTTAAAATCTCTGATATTGGTATCCTTGTCGATGTAAACAGCTTCGATGCCCATGGCAGCTGCCCAGTCACCCATCTGCTCGGCAGTCAGGTCATAGGTGAACGCGGTATGGTGAGCACCGCCGGCCAGGATCCATGCTTCCGCACCGGTGTACAGATTCGGTTCAGGCTCCCAGAAATTGGTAGCTACAGGAAGCTTGGGCATGG
>JALFLM010000140.1 GCA_022774705.1 Lachnospiraceae bacterium
TGGCAAGAAGTATCGTCCACTGATTTGATTGCATTATTCAAGGAGAATCAGGTTAAATACAAGAAGCGGTATAATGGAAAAACATGAAGATTATTTTTCAGAGGAAAACTTAAAGGAATACATCATTAACAAAGTAATGCAAATAGAAAATTACAATATTCTTTTTCGGATTTACCGCTTTGTGAGACATATTACCAATTAGTTTCCTAAAATCTTATCAGTCACAAAACATCTCAAAAGAAATATGCTGACATCACAACAGAGACTCTGCTCCAAACCGAGACTGACCGGAATGTGGCAGGTCAGCGGACGAAGTGATATTACCAATTTTGAAGAAGTTGTGGCTCTTGATATGAAGTATATCAGAGAATGGAGCTTGTGGCTGGACATCAAACTTCTGTTCAAGACAGTCCAGGTCGTATTTACGGGGACGAGTCTGTCTAATCTGTCTAACTTGACAATATGACTATTCTATAGTAACATACAAAAAAGAAGAATCTGTTATCATATGTAGTGGTTTGCCGGGATGGATTTTTGCAAAAAACTCCGCTTTCAATAGCTGGAGTTTTTTTGTGAAGGTGATAAAGTTATACAATAATATGCTGATGGATTCTGCTGAATGGCAGTTTACGATTGATTAATAAAACATATCTGCACGTTTGCTGCAGAGTCAGGAGGAAACAAATGAAAGGTATTATTTTAGCCGGCGGTTCCGGTACACGACTTTATCCGTTAACAAAAGTAACTTCAAAACAGCTGCTCCCGATCTACGACAAACCGATGATTTATTATCCGATGTCAGTGCTCATGAATGCGGGAATACGTGATATTCTGATTATTTCCACGCCTCAGGATACACCCAGATTTGAATCTCTGCTGGGAAACGGCAGCCATTTTGGTGTTAATCTCTCCTATGCTGTTCAGCCCTCACCTGACGGACTGGCGCAGGCATTTATTATCGGCGCGGATTTTATCGGAAACGATACAGTAGCGATGGTTTTAGGTGATAATATTTTTGCAGGTCATGGATTAAACAAGCGGCTAAAGGCTGCTGTGAAAAATGCGGAAAATGGTGACGGAGCAACCATATTCGGTTATTATGTAGATGACCCGGAACGTTTTGGTATTGTGGAATTTGATGAGAATGGTCATGCGGTTTCCATTGAGGAAAAGCCAAAAAAGCCGAAGAGCAATTACTGTGTAACCGGTCTGTATTTCTATGATAACCGTGTAGTAGAATATGCCAGAGGACTGAAACCCTCCGGACGTGGGGAACTGGAAATTACGGATCTGAACCGTATTTATCTGGAGAATGGAGAATTAAATGTTGAACTTCTGGGGCAGGGATTCACATGGCTTGATACAGGTACCCATGAGTCTCTGGTAGATGCTACCAATTTTGTTAAAACTGTAGAACAGCATCAGCACAGAAAAATCGGATGTCTTGAAGAAATTGGTTATCTGAACGGCTGGATCAGCAGGGAAGCAGTGCTGGATGTAATTGAAAAACATAAAAACAATCAATATGGACAGTATCTGAAGGATGTATTGGATGGCAAATATCTGGATGTGCTGCACTAAAGCAGGATCTGCCGGATTCGTTCCGGTGTGTTTCAGGACTGTATGATGGGGCTGATCCGGTATAAAATGGGAGGAATAAAAGATGAGAGTGTTTGTAACAGGTGTCAGCGGACAACTTGGGCATGATGTTATAAATGAACTGGAAAAGCGTGGTTTCGAGGGAATCGGCTCTGATATTACTCCCGAATATGGTGGTGTGGATGATGGCACTGCAGTGACAGCGATGCCGTATGTGAAGCTGGATATTACGGATTTTTCCGAGACAGAGCGGGTAATTGCGTCAGCTGATCCGGACGCCGTGATTCATTGTGCTGCCTGGACAGATGTGGACCGGGCTGAAGAGGATGGCAGTATCGAGAAAGCCCGTGCAGTTAATGCAGACGGAACTGCCAATGTTGCAAAGGTCTGCAGGAAACTGGACTGTAAGATGCTGTATGTGAGTACAGACTATATTTTCGGCGGCCAGGGAACGGATCCCTGGAAGCCGGACCGCAGAAATTACAGACCTCTGAATGTTTACGGGCTGACAAAACTGGAAGGTGAGGTCGCTGTCAGCGCTTTGCTTGACAAATATTTTATTGTACGTACCGAATGGCTGTTTGGCATGAATGAAAAAAATTTTGTAAAAAAAATGTTGAATGTTGGACAAATCTGCAGTACGGTTCGCGTGATTAACGACCAGATAGGAACACCTACCTATGCATATGATCTGGCCCGCCTGCTTGTGGATATGATAGAAACAGACAGGTATGGCTATTATCATGCAACAAACGAAGGCAGCTATATTTCCTGGTACGACTTCGCCTGTGAGATTTACAGACAGGCCGGTATGAAAACGGATGTTGTTCCGGTGACATCTGAAGAATACGGTTTTTCCAAGGCGAAGCGTCCCTGCAACAGTAGGTTTGACAGAGAGAAACTTGTGGAGGCCGGTTTCAGACCGCTTCCGGTCTGGCAGGATGCTTTAAGCCGGTATCTGAAAAAATGCAATGGTCTTCGGAGGAATCAGAATGGGACAGATTAAAGTCAGCAGATGCCCGATTGAGGGGCTGTATATTATTGAACCGACTTTGCACAGGGATGCCCGCGGCTATTTTATGGAAACATACAATCAAAAAGATATGCAGGAATCAGGTCTGTATATGAATTTTGTACAGGACAATCAGAGCATGTCTGAAAAGGGCGTTCTCCGGGGGATGCATTATCAGAAAAATCATCCCCAGGGTAAACTGATTCGGGTAATCCGCGGCTCTGTGTACGATGTGGCTGTAGATATACGCAGAGAAAGTAAGACATTTGCTCAGTGGTATGGAGTAGAACTGACAGAGGAGAATAAAAAGGAGTTTTATATCCCGGAAGGCTTTGCCCATGGTTTTCTTGTATTATCCGATATGGCGGAAATCTGCTATAAGGTGACAGATTTCCATTATCCGGATGATGAATGTGGTCTTTTATGGGATGATCCGGAGATTGGAATCCAATGGCCGCAGCTGGCAGAAAGCTGCAGCGAAACAGAAAACGGTATAAAAAAATACAGGATGAGAGATGGTACAGAATTGAAGCTCAGTGACAGGGATCAGAAATGGCTTACATTGAAGGACATAATAAATAATAATTAACCCTGGGGATGAACACGATATGAATAAAGAAATGGCAGTTATTAGCAGAAACGGAAAGCAGGTCAGGATCCTGAAAGAACAGGAGAGTGAATTTGAGGGTGTAGAAGATAAGCAGCAGGTATTTATTATAGGAAGCAAAGGAATTCCTGCTGCGTACGGCGGTTTTGAGACATTTGTTGAGAAACTGACGGAATATCAGGTAAACGGTGATATCTGTTATCATGTTTCCTGTCTTGGAAAGGATAATCTTCGATATGAATACAACGGTGCAGAATGTTTCACGGTGGCTGTTCCCAATATTGGCTCCGCCGGAGCTGTATACTATGATCTTGCAGCTTTGAATGCCTGTATTGCATATTGTAAGGAAAGACCCGGGATCAAACGTCCTGTTTTTTATATTCTGGCCTGCAGAATAGGGCCGTTTATTTCCTACTATAAAAAACAGATCAGGAAATTGGGCGGTGTTCTGTATGTGAATCCGGACGGTCATGAATGGAAACGATCCAAATGGAGTCTGCCTGTAAGAGCGTATTGGAAAATATCTGAGCGGTGCATGGTGAAGTATGCAGATCTGTTGATATGTGACAGCAAAAATATTAAAAAATATGTAGAAAAGCGCTATCGCAGATATGATCCCAATGCGGTTTTCATTGCTTATGGATCAGAGGTGAGGCTTTCCGCGCTGCCCGATGATGATGCACGATTTATGGAATGGATGGCGGATAAAGATTTGAGGGTTGAAGCGTATTATCTGGTTGTGGGACGTTTTGTACCTGAAAATAATTTTGAGACGATGATACGCGAATTTATGAAATCTGAGACAAAACGTGACTTAGCTATAATTACAACTGTGAATACCTCTTTGATGGAGGAACTGAGACAGAAACTTCATTTTGAAGAGGATTCCCGGATTAAATTTGTCGGAACGGTTTATGATCAGGAACTACTGAAAAAAATACGGGAAAATGCTTATGGCTATCTGCACGGACATGAAGTGGGAGGAACCAATCCCAGTCTGCTGGAAGCGCTGGGAATCACAAACCTGAATCTTCTGTTGAATGTGGGATTCAACAGGGAAGTTGCTGAGGACACTGCTTTGTACTGGAGCAAAAGCGAAGGCAGTCTGGCATCATTGATTGACAGAGCAGATGTGATGAGTGAAGAAAAAATCATGATTCTGGGAGAAAAAGCAAAAAGACGTATGCGTCAGTATTACAGCTGGGAATATATTGTGGATGAATATGAGAAAGTTTTTCTTTCTGCGGACAATACTGTCTGAGTCTGCTTTTATATCCGGCAGAAAATATGCGGATCTGCAGTTTTTTGTTTGGAAGTCGGCATGAAGTAAAAAACTTGACACATATAGTGTTCTATAGTAGAATATTACAGAATTGTTAAGAATTAGTGTCTTGTCAGGCATATGATTACAATATCGTTGTTTCAAAACTTTACATGAAGGTGCACAGCGTTTTAAAATGTTTCGTCTGGTTTTGGTAGAAAATTTGGAAGATGTATTTTATCTGACAGGAGTTTAGCTACTGAAACTGGACTTTTTTTAACTGTAATATTGCAGACCGTCTGCTAATAAGCAGTGGAGTCCTGCAGTGTTAGGGAGATAATTATGGAGGGAAAGTCTTTTGGGTATGAAAGAAATAGATGAAGCCAACGTTTTGGAAATCAATATGGGAGAAATTCTGTATTGTATTGTCAACAGAATCCGACTTATTATTCTTGTTGGTATTTTATGTGCAGCAGCAGTATTTATTCCCATGAAATTCATGAGAAGCCCGGTATACAGATCAACAACAAGTATTCTGGTTCATATTCAGGCCAGTCAGCTGAGTGATGAGTATGCGGCTCTGGCGACAAGCAGCGAGGTTACAAAGATGACACTGGATTCGCTGAAACTGGATTGCAGTGAAGAAGAACTGAAACGTAAGATATCTGCATCAACGGAAAGCGGTACAAGAATTCTTAAAATATCTGTAGCGGATCAGAACCCTGAAAATGCGAAAATAATTGCAGATGCTGTCAGAGATAATCTGATTTCCAGAATCAGGTCGGAAATGAAAGTCAGCAACATTCGTGTGGTAAAGGAAGCAGATGTTCCAACGAGTCCGGCTGGAAAATCTGCTGCTGTGATGGGTGTTTTTGCCGGATTGGCCGGAATATTTGCTGCAGTATTTATTATTATGATCAGGACGGTTTTTCGTGACACGATCAGTTCCCCGGATGAAGTGGAAAGATATGCTGGTCTGGAGACAATTGGCCTGATTCCTTCTGAAACGTTTGAAAGCGATAAGGATAATCAGCAGTTTTTTGCCGGTTATGTGGCAGAGGCCTACAGCATGCTGAGAACGAATATTCTGCTCTGTGGAGAGAAAATCACTTCAGTAGCGATGGTTGGCTGTACATCCGGAGCGGGCACAACAACTATAACCTGGAAGCTTGCTCATACATTGGCAGAAATTGGAAAAAATGTGCTGGTAATAGATGCCGATATGAGAAAAACAGGTATTTCTGAATACTGCCGGGTTCAGACAGGTCAAAAAGGTCTGGCCGATTATCTCAGCGGAATATGTGAAGTCAAAGACTGCATTTGTCCTGCCTCCTGCGAGCATCTGTATGCAGTAATTTCCGCGAATACGGAAGAATTACCTTCCAATCTGCTCAGCAATGGAAAATTCCGTACTTTGATTGATGAAGCAGAGAAGGATTTTGATTATATTCTGGTGGATTGTCCTTCCATGTCCGATGCGATTGACGCTGTGGCTGCAGCGAAAGAGTGCGATGCATGTGCTGTTGTCATTCAGGCTGACAGGACAAAGCGATATATGGTAAAGAGTGTTGCAAAGCAGCTGGTAAAAGCAAATCCCGGTATACTGGGAGCTGTACTGAACCGGTTTGATGTCAGAAAACACAAATGCTACGGTAACTATTACAAAAGAGCATAAAGCAGTTATATGGCAGAATATAATATGATTTTCCGTAACGGAAAACATGTGAAATAATAAATAAAAAGAGGTATAAGAAATGACGATTATTGTTACTGGAGGAGCAGGTTTTATCGGAAGCAACTTTGTATTCCATATGCTGAACAAATATCCGGATTACCGGATTGTCTGCCTGGACAAATTGACTTATGCGGGTAATTTATCAACACTTGAACCTGTTATGGATAATCCGGCTTTCCGTTTTGTGAAAGCGGATATATGTGACAGAGACGCGGTGTACCGTTTATTTGAAGAAGAAAAACCGGATATGGTTGTAAATTTTGCTGCTGAGAGCCATGTGGACAGAAGTATTGAGGATCCCGGTATTTTTCTTCAGACCAATATTATGGGAACGGCAACTTTGATGGATGCCTGCCGCAAATATGGCATAAAAAGGTATCATCAGGTATCCACGGATGAAGTATATGGTGACCTCCCCCTGGATCGCCCGGATCTCTTCTTTACAGAAGAAACTCCGATTCATACAAGCAGTCCGTACAGCAGTTCAAAAGCAGCAGCAGATCTGTTGGTACTGGCATATTACCGTACATATAACCTGCCGGTAAGTATTACACGATGCTCCAATAATTATGGCCCTTATCATTTCCCGGAAAAACTGATTCCTCTGATGATTGCCAATGCACTGAATGATAAGCCGCTGCCGGTTTACGGCGAGGGTCTGAATGTCCGTGACTGGCTGTATGTTGAAGATCACTGCAAGGCTATCGATCTGGTCATCCATAAGGGCCGGGTCGGTGAGGTTTACAATGTGGGCGGACACAATGAGATGAAAAATATTGATATTGTAAAACTGATCTGCAAGGAGCTTGGAAAGCCGGAAAGCCTGATTACCCATGTGGCTGACCGGAAAGGACACGATATGAGATATGCGATCGATCCCACGAAGATTCATTCGGAACTTGGCTGGCTTCCTGAAACGAAATTTGCTGATGGCATCAAAAAGACCATCCGGTGGTACCTTGAGCATCGTGACTGGTGGGAGACCATTATCAGCGGTGAGTATCAGGAATACTATGATAAGATGTATAAAAACAGACAGACTCTGCAGTAAATAATTATCCCGCAGAGTATTTGTCAGGTGCTGAAAATCTGAAATAGAAAATTCAATATTGAGAAAAGAATCGAGGAGACACAAATGTCAATTATGGTAACGCGGTCTTCAATGCCGAAATTGGAGGACTATATCGAAGAAATCAAACCTGTATTTGAAAGTCACCATCTTACTAATATGGGACCTGTATATAAAAAATTTCAGAAACAGTTAATTGATTATCTGGAAGTTCCTGAATTGTCTCTGTTTGCCAACGGCCATATGGCTCTGGAGGTTGCAATTCATGCGCTGGGACTCAGGTGTGAAAGCGGGGAAGTGATTACAACTCCATTTACTTTCGTATCAACAACCCATGCGATTGTCAGAAACGGATTAAAGCCCGTATTCTGTGATATTAAACCCGATGATTACACGATTGACACGGGAAAAATCGAGGAACTGATTACAGACAGGACGGTAGCAATTATGCCCGTACATGTATATGGCAATCTGTGTGATGTGGAAGCAATCGACCGTATTGCAAAAAAACATAATTTAAAAGTCATTTACGATGCGGCGCATGCTTTCGGAGTAAAATATAAGGGTATCGGGGCAGGCAATTTCGGAGACGCATCCATGTTCAGCTTTCATGCCACCAAGGTTTTCAACACGGTAGAAGGCGGAGCAGTTGCATTCCGCGACAGAAAATACGGAGAACCTCTTCATGAATTAAAGAATTTTGGCATTCACGGTGCAGAGGATGTAACGGAAATCGGATGCAATGCGAAAATGGATGAATTCCGGGCCGCCATGGGAATCTGCAATCTGAGACGGATTGACGAATGCATTGCTGCGCGTGCCGGGGCAGCCGGTCGGTACAATGAACGTCTGGGGAATGTGCCCGGAATACGTTTATGCACACCTCAGAAGGATGTATTGCCAAATTATGCGTATTATCCTGTTTACTTTGATGAATGTGTATTCGGCAGGAGTAGGGATGATGTGTTTGAAGAACTGAAAAAACATGATATTTTTGCCAGAAAGTATTTTTATCCGGCGATTAATGAGATGACATGTTATAGAGGGCAATATAACCGGAATACTCCTGTGGCACATGATGTTTCACAGCATATTCTGACTCTTCCTCTGTATGAAGGCCTGTCACAGGAAGAAGTAGACCGTATCTGTGATGTAATTTTAGGATGATGAAGAGGGTACCAGGATGAAAAAAATTCTTTTGCTGGGAGGATCAGCACAGCAGGTTGTGGCAATCGAAACTGCAAAAAGACTGGGTTATTATACTGTCCTTTGTGATTTCCTTCCGGATAATCCGGGTCAGTATCATGCGGACAGATTTTATCTGGAATCGACAACGGATAAGGAGACGATTCTCCGGATTGCGAAGGAGGAGCAGATTGACGGAATTCTTGCCTATGCATCTGACCCTGCTGCTCCGACGGCTGCTTATGTAAGTGACAAACTGAATCTGCCGGGTAATCCCTATGACTCGGTGGAAATACTATGCAATAAGGACCGGTTTCGAAAATTCCTGTCGGAAAATGGTTTTAATGCACCGAGATCCGGCGGTTACCGGACAAAAGAAGAGGTGCTTGCCGATCTGGACAGATACAGTCTGCCGGTTATTATGAAACCTGTGGATTCATCGGGCAGCAAGGGAGCAACAGTGCTCCATTCTCCGGACAACGCGGAAGAAGCAGCTGAATTTGCTTTTTCTTTTTCAAGAAGCCATCGTGTTATCGTAGAAGAATATCTTGAAAAAAAACATCCTTACCTGATTGGCGGAGATGTATTTGTCATTGGTGGAAAAATTGTACAATGGGGACTTCTGAACTGTCACAGAGATCCGGAGGTTAATCCGCTTGTCCCGGTCGGAAAAAGCTATCCTCTGAAACTGGAGGACAAAGATGTACAGCATGTGAGAGAAGTTCTGCAGAAAATGGTGGATAAACTGAATATCAGGACAGGTGCTCTTAATGTAGAACTGATCGTCGATAAAAACGACCGCGTATGGCCCATTGATATCGGACCCCGGAGCGGAGGCAACATGATACCGGACCTGCTCGGATATATTTTTGGAGTGGATATTCCGGAATTATGTGTGAAAGCTGCCATGGGAGACTCTGTTGATATGAAAGTCTCAGAAGGTATTCCGTATTATGCTACACATAATCTCCACACTGCAGAGAATGGTATCTTTGAAGGAATTGATTTTGATGAGATTCTTGAAAAGAAGATCATTAAAAAATGCATTTATAAAGAAAAAGGTGATCCGGTTGAGTATTTTGATAATGCAGCGAAAGCGCTGGGAATAATCTTTATGAAATTCGATACGGAAAAAGAGATGAATGAGTTACTGGATCATATCAAGGAGCATATAACCGTACAGGTGTCACCGGTGAAACAGTAAGGTGAAATGATACGGGAGAGGAGCAGGAATCGTTATGGAAAAAGCGGAACTGACTAAAGAAATGCGCTGGAAAATTGCAGACTATCTGGCAGAAGACCGTCTTCCGAAGATCAATGCCCGGCTGGAAGATGTCAGGATCCGGGATACCGTATATACCCGCTATGTAAAGAGGATGATCGATATTCTGGTATCATCATGTGCATTGATCGTTACACTGCCGGTTAATCTGGTGATCGGTCTGATTACTTTTTTTGATGTGGGACGGCCGGTTTTTTTCAGGCAGGTCCGGATCGGGAAAGATGCCGAACCGTTTGAAATCATTAAGTTCAGAAATATGAGAAACACACGGGATGAACGTGGAGAATTACTGCCTGCGGCGCAGCGCGTGACAAAGTTCGGCCGTTTTGTTAGAAAAACTTCTCTGGATGAACTGATGAATTTCTGGAGCATATTGAAAGGTGATATGAGTCTGATCGGTCCAAGACCGCTGGTTCCGGAGTATGTTCATCGCTATAATAAGCGTCACAGACAGCGCCTTGCGGTGCGCCCCGGACTTGAGTGCCCGCCGCGGAAGCTGAGCAATCATGTGTGGACGTGGCAGGAACAGTTTGATAATGACATCTGGTATGTTGAAAATATCAGTTTTCTGACAGACTGCAGGATGATTGTCAATCTGGTTCGTTTTGCACTGGACCGTAAAAGTGCTGCTGCCCGTGCATCGGTTGGCAGAGGTATTTTCATGGGTTATGATCTGGACGGCAGGGCAATCAACCTGGATGGGGTACCGCAGGAATACGTTGAGCGGGTTGCGGCCGAAATGAAAGAGAAAGAATAATTACAGCTGCCGGTGTCTGAAAGGGCTGTATTATAAAACGGGGTAAAATCAATATGATTAAGAAAAAATTTGACGGAAAGACATTGCTGGTGCTTGGCAGTAATGTCGGAGCGGTGGATATTATTTCCTACGCAAAGGCCAATGGTGCACACACAATTGCTGCAGATTATTATCCTCCGGAAAAGTCCGCGGCAAAAAGAATTGCTGATGAACATGTACTGATCAGTACTGCGGACCTGGAGGCACTTGGTGCTTTGATTGAAGAAAAGCATGTGGATGGTGTTCTGTCAGGAATCAGCGAATTCAATCTTTTGAAAGCAATGGAGCTTTCTGAGAAATATGATCTGCCGTTTTACTGTACAAGAGAGCAGTGGCACAAAATTGAGAGGAAAAATGAATTTCGTGCTCTGTGTGAAGAATATAAAGTTCCCTGTCCCAGAACTTACTATACAGGAGGAGAGATACCTGAGGATATATGGGAAACATTTTCCTATCCGGCTGTTCTGAAACCAGTTGATGCAAGTACATCTGCCGGGGTTTTTATTTGCCACAGTGAAGAAGAAATGAGAATCCATGAACAGGAATCCATCAGCAAATCGGAAAGCGGAAAGATTATTGTGGAGGAATTTGTCGCCGGAGATGAATTTACTGCGCACTATACAATTGCAGACGGAAGAGTTTCCCTTGCCTGTGTTGATAACCGCTATCCTGTTGCCGTACACGAAGGAACGGTGACTACCATTCCGGTTGCACGTGTATATCCGTGTCTGTATATCGATGAATACATAAAGCAGGTCAACCCTGCCATGCTGAATCTCTGTAAAGGTCTTGGAGTAAAAGATGCAATTCTGTTTATACAGGGGATGTATGACGAAGAGACAAACAGTTTCCATGTTTTTGAAGCAGGGCTGCGAAGTGCAGGCGAGGCACCCTACCGTTTTATTTCCAGAATCAACGGTGTCAATGCCATGCAGGTTCTGGTGGATCATGCACTTTCTGTGGATTCTGATTTTGCTTCGGAGCAGGAGGATCCTTTCATGAAAGGAAAATGCTGCGGTGTTGTTTCCTTTGTCGCAAGAGGAGGAAAGGTCGGCAGCATTACCGGTCTGGAGGAGGCTGTTCGTGCTGTTCCGAGTGTAGTTGAGTATGAAAGCCGTTATCCGGTAGGCAGTACGACGCCGGATGGTGATACGTTAAGACAGCTGATGATCCGGTTTGTAATGATCTGTGACAGCCGTGACAGGATGGCTGAGGATATTGCTTATCTGAATGAACATATCACAGTTCTGGATGAGAACGGCAGCAACATGGTGATTAAAATGCTTCCGGAGAGGCTGTATGGAACAAAATGAGGAAAAAATCATGAGAATTATTATTTCCGGTTCAAGCGGATTTCTTGGTAAACATATTCTGGAGAGACTGGCCGGCTCGGATATGGAAATATATGCACTTACTTCACAGATCGGCACGCTGGCCGGTTTCTGTGAAGGTTTTTCCAATATCAAAGTCTCTGGAAAAGACGCTCTTCATAACAGAGAGATTCCGGTTTCTGCAGACACAGTCCTGATCAACTGTGCATTTCCCAGAAATACCCGAGGAGAGAATTTTGCCGTGGGTCTGGACTATATATCGGAACTGCTGCAGGATGCCGTGAATCAGGGAATCGGTGCAGTGATCAATATTTCTTCCCAGAGTGTATATGATCCGCAAAGAGACTATGCGGCAGATGAAGAGAGTCCGGTGATTCCGAGCTCCCTGTATGCGGTTGGTAAATATGCTTCGGAAATGGTTACAAGAGCAGTATGCAGAGACAGATCGTATACCAATATACGCCTTGCCAGTCTGATTGGTCCCGGGTTTGACCAGAGAGTTGTAAATAAACTGGTTAAGTTTGCCATTTCCAGTGGCAGGATTTCTGTAAAGGATAATGCTCAGCGGTTCGGCTTCCTTGATGTGGAGGATGCAGTCAGCGGTATCCTGAGTATACTTGATTTGCCGGCAGAAAACTGGTCGAATGTTTACAATCTGGGAGGAAATCAGACCTATTCCCTGGTGGAAATTGCCCGGTCAATTGTCAGTGTATTTTCGGATACATATCAGAAAAAAGTTGAAGTAGAAATACAGAAGGATGATTCGGCAGCGAAGCTTAACACGGCTCTGGATTGCAGCCGCCTGCAAAAGGAAGCCGGATATCGCCAGAATATTACGCTGGAGGAGAGTATCCGCCGGATTGCCGGCGTATGCGGTGGAATATAAAAGAACCGGCATTTTCTGCAAAAAATGGGGGGAGATAGAGAGAGTATGCAAGATCATGTAGTGTTGAGCCGATTAACAAGAAATTGCGATGGCAGAATGGTAATACGTCTTCGCCATGAGGAACTGCTGGATTTAACAGTTCTGTTATGGTTTCTGGACCTGCCGCTGCGTGCTGTAATAGTAAAACTGGGAATCCCGTCTTCTGTTTCTCCCTTTGCTGCCTGTATACTGATTTATGCGCCGCTGTTTGCTTATATTTATCTTGAACGCCGTCTGCCCTGGAAATATTTTCACTGGGTATTTCTGTTCTGTGCCCTTTTCTTCGGGGTGACGCTGCTGATTCATCCTGACTATATCAGCTGGTATACAAGGGATATTTACGGTGTAATGTATACGGTATTCCGACCGGATCACGGTGCTGTGTGGGCATTTCTGATGATTGAACTGGCAGGATCGTATTCCAATGTTCTGCGAAATCTGAAACGGTATGCGGTTGTTCTTTTCTTCTATAATCTGATTCAGCTGTTTCAGGCGATTCAAGCCGGACACTGGACATCCTACAACTTATCCGGGCAGCTGGCTGATAAGGGCTACTCTCTTGATTTCGGCTATAATATGATTTTTGTGACGCTGGTTGTTCTGGTCTGTTTTCTGGAAAAAAAGCAGATCAGATATCTGATTCTGTGCGGCATAATTGCATTTCTGGTTCTTCAGTACGGATCAAGAGGCGCTTTTCTCTGTGCCATAGTATTTTTTCTACTGTATCTCATTACCAGAAATAAGACCGTATTCGGTAGGATAAAGTGTTCTGCGGGGATTGGTATTGCAGGAATTGCCGCTTACTTTTTCGGAACTTCCATTCTGCAGGCTGCAGCTTCCTTTCTGATTGCCACATTCCATATTTCATCCAGAACTCTGGTAACGATTGCCAACGGTAAAATGATGGATGATAACGGAAGAGACAAGATTTACGAGCTGGCCCGTGAGGCCATATGGGAGAATCCTGTTTTCGGACAGGGAGCCTATGGAGATCGCCCTTTTGTCGGCAGAAAGTACTATTGGGGGTATTCCCATAGTATTGTGTATGAAATGATGGTTGATTTCGGAGTAGTACTTGGAAGTATCATACTGATTTTTCTGCTTTATAAAGCATTGAGAACAATTCTGACTTTGAATGACAGGACAGCGCTGTATACCGTGATTCTGGTCTTTTCCATGTGTATGAGACTTGCAGTGTCGGATACCTTCTGGGGAAACAATTTTTTCTGGATGATGCTTGCTCTGATTTTCAGTACGGCAGGATTTCGTGATACAGACAGAAACGAGTCCTGCAAAGTGAAGTTGAACATACGATGTAAATTGCGCAATAGGAGGTCGCAGGCAATGTTTTTGCACATTCTTGGTTCAGGATCCATGTTTACAAAGAATACCTATAAGATGCTGAGTACACGTTTTCCGAAGGAACAGCACTGTTTTGTGGGAAATTTCCCTGACTATGATGAGTATATGAAACTGGACGGCTGCAGAATCATACAGTCAAAATCTTTAAAAATGCTTCAGGCACTGTATCAGGCGGATTACATTATTGTACATGGCCTGTTTAATAAGACAGTTATTATATTACTTGCTCTGCAGCCCTGGCTTTTGAAAAAATGCAACTGGGTCATCTGGGGTGCGGATATATACAGTCACAAAAAGAAAAACAAAAGCTTTCAGGAAAAAATGCTGGAGTGCATGAAAAAGTTCATCGGACCGAAGTTTCATTCGGTTTCCATACTTTCAGAAGCAGATCTTACCTTTGCAAAAGAATGGTATGGTGTAAAGGGAAAGACTTTCAAGGTATCCTATCCGGTTCCTGCCAGTAATTCCGAATTGACGGATGCGCTGGACCAGCAGAAGAAGGAGAGCGGCGGATGTGTGAATATTCTGGTTGGAAACAGTGCAACAGAGACCAATCAGCATTTTGAAGCGCTGGACATTCTGGCAAAGTTCAAGGATGACAATATCAGAATCTATCTTCCGCTGAGCTATGGAAATGCAGATTTCAGAGAATACGGTAAGCGGATAGCTGATTATGCACACAGTATTTTCGGTGACAAGGCGGTTCCTCTGACGGAAAAGATGGCCGGCGATGAGTATCTGCGTTTTCTGAATACGATTCATGTGGGTATTTTCAATAATAACCGGCAGCAGGCAATGGGCAATATTTCCCAGGCCACCCTGTGCGGAGCCAAAGTCTACATCCGTTCAGACACAAGCATGTGGGATCATTTTAAAAACCTGGGATATACATTATATAAAGTCGAAGATATCAGGCAGTATACCTGTCTGGAAGAACTGACCTGTCAGGATTCCGAAATTGTAAAACGTAACAGTCAGATCGTAAAAAAGCTTCACGATATTGACAGAAAGGTAAAGATGTGGTCAGAAGTTTTTAACGGAATGCAGAATGAAGGCAGCGGAAAATAATATGGGCAATAAAAATAATTCATTATCAAGAGAAAAGAATTTTGTTAAAAATATCATTGTACTTGCTTTTGGAACTTTTTTGCCGAAATTTGCATCTTTTGTGACGTTACCGATTTATACGGCATATCTGACGAAGAGTGAATACGGCACGTTTGATCTGATTTCCATTTTCTGCTCCCTGCTGCTGCCGGTTGCTACGCTTCAGATTCAGTCGGCTGCATTCCGCTTCCTTCTGGAAGTGAAGAATGACGAGCGTAAAAAGAAGTCAATCATTACGACTCTGTACTGCTTTGTGATTCCGGTATCGCTGGCAGTTCTTATAGCTGTATTTTTGGTATTGAAATTACCACTGTTGCTGAGATGGCTGATCGTATTGTATTATCTGGGAGATATTCTGGTTATGGTAACGCGACAGGTTGCGCGGGGACTTTCCATGAATCAGAAGTATTCTGCCAGTGCAGTGATTAATTCATTCCTGAATATGGGACTTGTGGTTGTATTCATGGTAGTCTTTCATTTCAGACTGTATGGATTAATGATCTCTTTCAACATTTCGGTATTTACTTCATTGATTTATCTTGTTTTTTCTATTAGAATCTGGAAATATATTGATATTTCAACGATTAACCGTTCTCTTTTTAAGGAGATGATTCAGTATGCCTGGCCTATGGTTCCGAATTCTATGTCTCTGTGGGTAATGAGAGTATCTGACCGTTTTCTGATTTCGATTTTTCTGGGAATCGAAGCCAACGCTGTTTATGCGGTAGCCAATAAGATTCCTACTCTGCTTCAGCTGGCACAGAATACATTTTCCATGGCGTGGTCAGAATCCGCCTCACTGACGGTGAATGATCAGGATGCAGATGAATATTACAGCAGGATGTTCCGCAATATTTACCGGGTTCTGGCTGGATTTGCTGCTATGCTGATTGCAGTGCTGCCGACTCTGTTCTTTATTCTGATACGGGGCGATTACGAAGATGCGTATGTTCATATTCCGATTCTCCTGATCGGCATGTTTTATTCCAGTGTGGCGATCTATCTGGGAGGACTATATGTTGCTAAGAAGCAAACAAAAAGTATTGGTGTTACCACCATTGTTGCGGCAGCCATTAATTTCATTATCAATGTTTTGTTTATTAGAAAGATCGGGATTTATGCAGCCAGTCTGTCCACGACGATCAGCTATCTGATATTAATGGTCTATCGTATGATCGATGTGAAAAGAATTCAGAAGATTTGTTTCTCTTATTCTGAAATTATCTTTACCAATCTTGTGATGATCGTTATGTGTCTGATCTGTTTCAGAAGAAATATAGTCAGTTATCTAGTGAATTTTGTACTTGGTACGGTATTCTGTCTGATTCTCAACAGAGACCTGATTAAATCATCCATTAATATGCTCAGGAAAAAGTTCTCACATTAAAGTAAGAATATCCTGTTTTGTCTGCGGATATACTATCCGCGCAGGATGTAATAGAAAAAGCTGTATATTACAGCTTTTTCATTTTGCGGAAAGGCTGGAAACAGGAATGAAAATCTTATTTTATGATACAAAAAGCTACGATAAAGAATCCTTTGAGAAAAAGAGAAACGAATATCCCGAGATTCAGATTGATTATCTGAAGTCGGAGCTGGCCCCCGGTACGGCGCAGCTGGCGCGGGGATATGATGGTGTATGTGCGTTTGTCAGCTGTGATGTGGGCACGGAGACGGTAAAGATTCTTCATGAGTGCGGAGTAAAGCTGATCCTGATGCGGTGTGCCGGTTTCAATAATGTGGATATCAGCAGGGCCGGCGAATTCGGGATGAAGGTGATGCGGGTTCCCGGATACTCACCGGAGGCGGTGGCAGAGCATGCCATGGCACTGGCACTGGCGGTAAACCGGCGCATCAACAAGGCGTATGTCCGCGTCCGAGAAAATGATTTCAGCCTGAGCGGCATGCTGGGCTTTAATTTTCACCATAAAACGGCTGGAATCGTAGGTACAGGGAAGATCGGCGCTGCCATGGCCCGAATCTGCCGCGGATTCGGTATGAAAGTAATTGCCTACGATATGTATCAGAATCCGGATCTTGATTTTGTAACCTATGTAAAGCTGGATGAACTACTGGGGCGCAGCGATCTGATTTCCCTGCATTGTCCATTGATGGATGAAACATATCATCTGATTAACCAAGAAACGATCCACAAGATGAAGGATGGTGTGATTCTTGTCAATACTTCCCGGGGTGGTCTGGTGAAGACGGAGGATCTGATCGAAGGAATCCGGGAACGGAAATTTTTTGCCGTGGGTCTCGATGTATATGAGGAAGAAAAGAAGAATGTATTTGAGGACCGGTCCGATGATATTATGGAAAGCTCGGTTACTGCCCGTCTGCTGTCCTTTCCCAACGTAATCATCACGTCCCATCAGGGATTTTTTACTCAGGAAGCGCTGGAAGCCATCAGTGAAACCACGCTGAACAATGCAAGAGCATTTCTGAACGGAGAAAAAACCGGCAATGAAGTGGAATAATGGTTCACAAAATCTAACAAATGGACAGTTTTATCCATCAGCTGTGGATGGATGATGGACAGTTTCCCCTTTATAATAAGTCTGAATCTGAGAGTCAGGGGAGTCTTGGTGAGCCCAATCGAATACGGGAACTTTCAGGTTCTGAACCGTTGTTTGCGGGCATGAATTATATGGGAGGAATTGATATGTCACAGAAGACGAAGAGAATTCTTATGGCTTTCTTTGGGGTTGTAATCACTGGCTTTTGCGTTGGAACATTTCAGAAAGCTTCTTTGGGAGCAGATCCCTTTACCTGTTTTGTAACAGCTTTTGCCAATGTATTTCATTCTACCTACAGTACATTTTATCTGATTATCACGGGTGCGCTGCTGGTGGGTGTATTTTTCATCAATCGCCACTATATCGGAATTGCAACGATCTTCAATCTGCTGGGTACAGGTATAGCTGCGGATTTTATGTACAATCTGCTGGACCATTTTTTCCCGGATCCTTCTCTGGCAGGACGGTTTGCCATGCTTGCAATCGGCGTTCTTGTAACCTGCTTTTCTGCTTCTCTGTATTTTACAGCAGATCTTGGTGTTTCAGCTTATGATGCGGTTGCTCTGACGGCTGCCAATAAATACAAACTGGCTGCATTTCGTGTCTGCCGGATCAGTACCGATCTGGTGTGTGTCATTGCCGGATTTTTCTGTCATGTAACAATTGGTGTGGGAACCGTGATCACGGCTCTGTTGATGGGTCCCATCATCCAGTGGTACAATACACATGTTTCCGAACCGCTTTTATATGGTAAAGACGCTGAAATCTACCGGCGCAGGCAGGAAAAAAGCCGTGCGCGCGGTATGATGAATGCATAAAATATTTGTATAAAACTATAAATAGAGTAACTTTTACAGATCATTTTCAATGGACGTCTGTCCCGGTATTCCGGGGCAGGCGTCTTTTTCCATGTTCAGGAATGTTTCCCTGGATCTGTTGATTACCTGTTTCCGGTAGGCGCTGGGAGAACAGCCGTAAGTCTGGTGGAAGATTTTAATCAGCGATTCCGCTTTCTGATAGCCGCAGGAGCAGGCAATACTTTCCACCGATAGCCGGGAGGATTCCAGCAGGTGTCTGGCTTTCGTGATCCTGCAGTTCTGGATATATCGGATGGGCGTCATACCGGTATGGGCTTTGAACAGTGTACTCAGGTAGCTTCGGTTTAATCCTGCATAATCGGCAACATCTTCCACCAGGATCGGTTCGCTGATGTGGCGGTGTATATAGGCCAGAGCGTGCTGAACATAGGTATTGCCGTCAGCGGAAGGAGACAGGTCTTTCTGTGCCTGTGCAATGGTGCTGACGAACAGAAAAAACATTCCCATGGCTCTGTAGGAATCAGAAGGCGTGGAGTGATTGTGGCGGATAATCTCCAGTACATATTTTCTCAGCTGTTCTCCTTCGCTGCAGGTAAAGATGGGATTATCCTGGTTGAGGCCCAGGGAATCCACAATGGTTCCTGCAATCCGGCCGGAAAAACCGATCCATATGTAGGTCCAGGGGTGAACAGTATCTGAAATATAGGTTGTCAGGTAGTCCGGTTCGATCAGAAAGCCCTGTCCCTTTTTCAGATGATAACAGACGTTATTGACCTGAAATTCACCTTCGCCCTCCAGAATGTAGTGAATAAGATAATAGGAACGGACTGCAGGGCCGTATTGATGTCCCGGTTCGGTTACAGAATGTCCGAAAGAATTCAGGCTGAGAGTTGCACTCATATCCTCTTCCTGTGAAGAAGAAAAGTCAAAAGCAATGGAATTTTCCATAGGTTTATTACCTCCATACAATGGGAAGTCCAAAATTATATTATATTTAAAAACATGATAAATCCAAAATATCATAAAAAGAAGCAGACGTCAATTGTCCCTGTGTGACTCATTTGTAAAAATATTCTAAAATTATTGTGTTTCTATTGCTGTTTTCGGGGAAAATAGATATAATGTGCATAGTGCATATTCCCTGTATTAGCAGATGCAGGGGATGTCTGACCTAAGAGGAGGATTTATTTTGAGTAATTCATTAGAGATATACAGTATATTAAACGACTGTGAGACACTGGAGAATGGCGAGGATTTTGCCGAGATGATGGTCTGGTACCGGTGTGCGATCATGGAAGTGGAAACGAAGCTGAAGGTGCTGAATCAGGAGTTTTCTCTGCGCTATGACGGGAATCCCTTTGAATCCATCGAGACTCGTTTGAAAAGTCCTTCCAGCATAGTGAATAAGCTGAATAAAAAAGGTCTGGAGATAACGGTGGACAGTATTTGGGAAAATCTTCATGACGTGGCCGGTATACGTGTTGTTTGTTCATTTCAGGATGATATCTATAAACTGGCCCGGATGCTGTGCAGCCAGGACGATGTGAGTCTTCTGCGAATCAAGGATTATATCAAAAATCCGAAGCCCAATGGGTACCGCAGTCTCCATCTGATTCTGGCGATTCCCATATTTCTTTCCGAAAAGAAAAAATATGTAAAGGTGGAAGTGCAGTTTCGGACTATTGCCATGGATTTCTGGGCAAGTCTGGAGCATAAGATGAAGTATAAAAAGAACATCAAGAATCCGGAGCAGATTGTGGAGCGGCTGACAAAATGTGCGGATACGATTCAGGAGATCGATCAGGAGATGCAGACCATCCGGAAGCTGATTGAAAAGGAGTAGCTGATTAAAAAGGAATGGAAGATTGAACAGGCATGGCGGATTGAAAGGAAATCCGGATTGGATGGCAGCTGTTCAGGAACCGGCAGTATCTGGGGCCCGGTTCCGAACAGCTGCTTTTTATCAGAAAAGTTCCATCAGATCGGAAAAAGTTTCGATTTTATAATCAAAGGAATCCACTGTCCCGAAGCCGTAGGAGGCATGGCAGAATGCAATTCCGGCATAGACGGCGGAGTCTCTGTCCCCCTGAGTATCGCCTACGTAAACGGGAGCGATCAGATGATTTCTTTCCATGATCAGCTTATTGTTGGGGCCTTTGATCAGGCCGCTGCTGCCCGGACATTCAAAGTCTTTGAAATATCCGCCGAAGCCTGTTACCTCCAGAAATGTTTCGATGTAGCCGGCTTCACAGTTGCTTACAATGAACAGGGGATAGCGGCGGCTGAGATGGGAAAGGGTTTCCTCAAGACGGGGGTACAGTGTACCGGGGGTTATTTTCAATGCTCTGTGTTCTTCTTCACAGCAGGCATCGATGATTTCATATCGTTTTTCCGGTTCCAGATCGGGCATGATGATGTCGGCAATGACAGGGAGGGGGCGTCCGAACAGTTTTTTCAGATTGTCGGAGGTTGCTTCAAAAGACACTTCAGGGTGCTGCTTCAGAACAGAACTCCAGGCCTTGGCCACCACAGCAGTGGAATCCCAGAGCGTTCCGTCCAGATCAAAGATGATGCTGTCAACGGGCTGTGCAGATACAGAATCTGTTTTCCTGTCGGCATGCATGGACTGGTATCGGGGGTTATTATCATTATGCATCGGATTGCGATACCGGCATTGCGGCCGGTCTCCTTTCTTATGGATTCTTTGAGAACAGTTTATCTGAAAACTCATGTAATTACAAGGGAAAACCGAAAGATATTGAGACAATTTACTTTTTTTGTTATAATATCTGAGAAAAAGATATTCTGATGTAGGGAAGGAAAGAAAAGAATATGATGAATGAGATCGATTATGTGATCGAACAGGCAAAAAAGCTGCTTTCCATTGATAGTCCCACAGGTTATACAAAAAATGTAATTCAGTATTTGAAAGAACAATATGAAGATATGGGATTTGATGCTGTGGTAACCAATAAGGGAGGGCTTCTGGTGGATCTGGGAGGTGAGGACTGCGGCCGAGGCATTTTACTGGAGACACACGCAGATACACTGGGCGGTATGGTTTCAGAGATTCTGCCGGGCGGAACGCTCAGGATTTCTCCTCTTGGCGGTCTCAATGCATCCAACTGTGAGACGGAAAACTGCAGGGTAATCACCCGTTTTGACGGAACGTATGAAGGAACATTTCAGCTTCAGAATGCTTCGGTACATGTGAACGGAGATTTCTCAAAAACAGAGCGGTCATTTGATACAATGGAAGTCCGTCTGGATGAAAAGGTTTTTTCGGATAAGGATGTGCGGGAACTGGGGATTATGGAAGGCGATATTGTATGTATGAATCCCCGCACCTGTTTTACAGAATCAGGTTTTCTGAAGAGCCGTTTTCTGGATGATAAGCTCAGTGTGGCAATTGCTCTGGGTGTGGCGAAGTTTCTCCACGATGAAAAGGCGGTTCTGCCGAGAAGGACATGGCAGCACATTACGGTTTATGAGGAAGTCGGTCACGGAGGAGCAGCTTCCGTTCCGGAAGGTGTGACCGAGGCGCTGTCTGTTGATATGGGATGTGTCGGAGAGGGACTGAGATGCACCGAATATCAGGTTTCCATCTGTGCAAAGGATTCGGTGGGGCCTTATTCCTATGATATGGTTACGAAACTGGTCCGGCTTGCAAAAGAACATAAAATTGATTTTGCTGTGGATGTTTATCCCCATTATGGCTCGGATGTGGATGTTACGCTTGGCGCCGGCCATGATGTGAAACATGGTCTGATCGGTGCAGGTGTTTATGCTTCTCATGGCTATGAGCGGGTACACCGGGATGGAATTGCGGCAGCATATGAGCTGCTGAAAGCGTATGTTTTGTCCGGCGAGTAACGGATGGAGAGAAGAACGGCGCAGTATGATGGGATGACAGAGATATGAGAGTCGGGAGGATGGAATCATGTTAAGGATGGCGTTTATACATGCACAATTTTGAGTGGGATAAGGTTTTGTTTCTTGAAAAGGGGAAAAAGGGACTGCACCGGGTTATTTTTGGCAGAACGCTTCTGATCGTATTGTCATTTCTGGTACAGTTTGGCCTTTTTTTCCTTTTGTTTTCGCTGCTGAGCCAGTATATGGCAGTTACTCTGTGGCTGTATATTCTGTTTATTGTGATCATTGAGCTGCTCATAGTCAATAAGCAGAGCAATCCGGCCATGAAGATTTCCTGGATTCTGGTGACCATGGTGGTACCGATCGTGGGAGGCATGCTGTTTTTATACGTAGATCTGAATGTGGGCAGCAGACTGATCAACCACAGGCTGAGTGAGATGTACAACATGACCCGCCGGTATGTGAAGAAAAATCCGGAAACTTTGAAAGAACTGAAGGAAGCTGATCCGGGAATGGCGCATCTGGCTCAGTATCTGGCCGATTACGGCAATAATCAGGTCTATCAGAATACCTGCGTAACATATTTTCCTTCCGGAGAAGATAAGTTTGAAGAACTTCTGATCCAGCTGGAAAAGGCGGAAAAATTTATTTTTCTGGAATATTTTATTATCTGTGAAGGATATATGTGGGGGCGTGTTCTGAAGATTCTGGAGGAAAAGGTCAGAGATGGCGTGGAGGTCCGGGTGATGTACGATGGATTCAATACGCTGACATATCTTCCGGCTCATTATCCGAGGGAACTGGAAAAGCTGGGGATTCAGTGCAAGGTGTTTTCACCGATACGCCCTGTTTTTTCCACAACCTACAATAACCGGGATCACCGGAAGGTGCTGGTCATCGACGGACATACCGGTTTTACCGGCGGAATCAATCTGGCGGATGAATACATCAATCAGAAAGAACGGTTCGGCCACTGGAAAGATACCGCTGTTATGCTGCAGGGAGAAGCGGTTCAGGGGCTGACTCAGATGTTTCTGCAGATGTGGAATATCAGTGAAAAATCCCCTGTTCTGGAGCAGTATCTCGATCCCAAGCTGAACCGGTACTATATGGGAACACTGAAGCTTTCAGAAGGATTTGTACTTCCGTACGGTGACAGCCCATTTGACGATGAGCAGGTGGGAAAGCGGGTATATCTGGAAATGATTAACCGGGCGGATCGTTATGTGCATATTATGACGCCGTATCTGATCCTGGATTATGAGCTGACAGAGGCGCTGACCTATGCAGCCAAGCGGGGGGTGGATGTGAAAATCATCCTTCCTCATATACCGGATAAAATTACGGCATTTGCTCTGGCAAAGACCCACTACCATGAGCTTTTAAGAGCAGGCGTTCATATTTATGAGTACACACCCGGATTTGTTCATGCCAAAGTGGTGGTCAGCGATGATGACAGGGCAGTTGTGGGTACGGTCAATCTGGATTACAGAAGTCTGTATCTTCATTTTGAGGATGCGGTTCTCTTATACCGCGTACCTGAAAATGCCCGGATTGAAGAGGATGTACTGGATACGCTGGAGAAGTGTCATCAGGTTACCCTGGAGGATATCCGCCATGAAAAGCTTTCCATGCGGATCCTTGGCATACTGCTGAAGGTGCTGGCGCCTTTGATGTAGCTGTATTTTTTGCAGGCTGAAATGATGAAACAGAAGGCGGGAATTATGACAGGTATGGAAAAAAGAGATTCATTGTCTCCCTTTCCCGGACGGGAATGTATATGCAGCAGACTTCATGAACTGGCAGATGAAGAATACCGGGTATTTCACTCCCGGCTGTGTCCCGGTACGGAAGGGATTCTGGGAGTACGGACTCCTGTTCTGAGACAGTATGCAAGAGAACTGCTCCTGGAATACGGCCAGCAGGCGGCCTTCAGCATGTATACGCTTCAGCCTGCACCAGAGGGGCAGGTGCGCCTGGATACAGGGGATTATTATTATGAAGAAAAACTGCTGACCGGTCTGCTGCTGGGTCTGTGGAAAGCCCCCGCCCCCCGGGAACTGGAGCAGAAGTTGGTACGGTTTCTGCCTCTCATTGACAACTGGGCAGTCTGTGATATGACCTGTTCCGGGCTGAAATATATCGGAAAACACAGGGAATATTTTTATCCGCTTCTTAAGTCCTGGCTGAAAAGTGAGGAAACATATACAGTTCGTTTCGGCATTGTGCTGCTGATGGATTATTATGCGGAGGAAATGTATCTTCAGGAGCTGCTTTCTTTGTATGAGCAGATTTATCATGAAGATTATTATGTGAAGATGGCGGCGGCCTGGGCATATTCGGTGCTGCTGGTGAAGTTTTACCAGCCGGTTTTTGATTTCCTTAAAAACTGCAGTCTTGATCCGCTGACTTTTCAGAAAACAATCCGGAAAGCCTGTGAATCCAGGCGAATCAGCGAGGAGCACAAGAGGGAACTGCGCCTGCTGAAGAAAAAACGTGAAGATATCACAGGGAAGGAGAAGGGGTAATGAAGGATTATGCGGATCCAATGTTCGGGACGGCAGTTATCCTGGCGGGAGGCCATTCCAGTCGTATGGGGTTTGACAAGCAGCTGCTGGAGAAAGATCATAAACATCTGGCTGTTTATCTGTCGGAGGAGCTGCTGAAGCTGTTTGGTGAGGTGATCGTAGTCACCAATACGCCTGAATTGTATGAAGGTGTTTTGGTGAAGACCTGCAGTGACATCTATCCGGGTCAGGGACCGGTCAGCGGGATGCACAGTGCTTTCTGTCACTGTGATTCGGAGTACATATTCGTTCTGGCCTGCGATATGACAGGATTCAGTCCGGAATACGCTTTTTATCAGGCGCAGCGGATGAAAAAAGAGGGAACTGAAGCCTGCGTGACGCTGCGGGGAGAAAAAATGGAACCGTTTCACGGTTTTTACAGCAGAAGTCTGCTGCCCGACATGGAGCAGAAACTGATAGAGCGGAAAACTTCGATTTTCAGGCTTCTGATGAAACACCGGATTACTGCCATTCCTGAGGAGGAAATGTCTTGTATTGCCGATCCTGAGCAGCTTTTTCAGAACCTGAATACGCCGGAGGATTACCGTAAGTTTCAGGACGGAATCAACTGAAGACATATTATCGATTCAATAAGGAGGGGGAGACAATGGAATTTAACCATTTTGATGCAAATGGAAATGCAATCATGGTCGATGTCAGCGAGAAGAAGGATACCGACCGGGCAGCTCTGGCAAAGGGCCGCATCTACATGTCCCGTGAGACCATTGCTGCGGTAAAGGGAGGCAGTGTAAAAAAAGGCGATGTACTGGGTGTTGCCCGGGTAGCCGGGATCATGGCAGCGAAAAAAACACCGGATCTGATTCCGTTATGTCATGTGCTGTGCCTGACAAAGGCATCGGTGGACTTTACCGTGGAAGAGGATTATGTGGAGGCCGCCTGCACCGTGAAAACCACAGGGAAAACCGGGGTGGAGATGGAAGCACTGACCGGTGTTTCCGTGGCGCTGCTGACTGTTTTTGACATGTGCAAGGCACTGGACAAGACCATGGAAATTACGGATATTCACGTAGTTCGCAAGGAAGGCGGAAAAAGCGGCCTTTTTGTAAATCCAAAAGACAAAACGGAGGAATAAATTATTATGGGAAAATTACTGGGGATTTGCGTATCGGAGAAAAAAGGGACGGAAAAGCATCTGATTCAGGAAGCTGATCTGGTTGAGGATTTCGGCATTCAGGGAGATGCCCATGCGGGAAAATGGCACCGCCAGGTGTCGCTGCTGTCCAATGAGAAAATTGAGGCATTCAAAGCCCGGGGCGCAGAGGTATTGCCCGGAGCTTTCGGTGAAAATCTGATCATTGAAGGTTACGATTTCCGCAGTCTGCCGGTGGGAACCCGGTTTCAGATCGGGGATGCGCTGCTGGAGATGACACAGATCGGCAAAGAATGTCACACCCACTGCCGCATTTATCACAAAATGGGAGAATGTATCATGCCGACGCAGGGCGTATTTACAAAAGTTCTGAAAGGCGGCCATATCCGGATGGGAGATGAGGTGACCATGATTGAAAAGGATGAAAATGCACCTTTTCGTGTGGCAGTCGTGACACTGAGTGATAAAGGTTCAAAAGGTGAGCGGGAAGATCTGAGCGGACCGGCCATTGTGGAGATGGTTACGGAATTCGGATATGAGGTTGTTGAAACTGTGCTGATTCCCGATGATCAGAAACGGATCGAAACGGAACTGATCCGGCTGGCAGACGGCAGACAGGTGGACCTGATCCTGACAACAGGCGGTACCGGTTTCGCCAAACGTGATGTGACGCCGGAAGCAACGCTGAATGTGGCAACCCGGCTGGCGCCCGGTATCGCAGAGGCCATGCGCATGCTGTCCATGAAATATACGAAGCGGGCCATGCTGTCCAGAGCAGTATCCGTACTGCGCAATGAAACACTGATTATCAACATGCCCGGCAGTCCCAAAGCAGTCAGAGAATGTCTGGAGGAAATTCTGGACAGCGTGGATCACGGACTGAAAATTCTGAAAGCAAAAGATTCTGAATGTGCCAGAAGTTAAAAAACATCTGAAATCCATTAATTTTGTCATGTAAAATAATAAATTAGCTGGTTGAAATCAATCAAGGTGTATGATAGAATATAACGACGAAAAGAGAGAAAAGAGGAAATCATATGGATAGAAAGACATTTTCTCTCCTGGTAGAGAACACACCCGGTGTTCTGAGCCGTGTGGCAGGTCTGTTTACCAGAAGAGGATTCAACATTGACAGCATTACTGCAGGAGTAACAGATGATCCGCATCTGACCCGTATGACGATTGCAACCCATGGGGAGGATGAAGTAATCAGCCAGATTGTCAAGCAGCTGGCAAAGCTGGAGGAAGTCATCCAGATCCGCGAGCTGAAGCCGGAATGTTCTGTTGTCCGCGAACTGATTCTGGTAAGAGTAAACGTCAGTGAACAGGAACGTGCTCAGGTGATTTCCATGGCAGAAGTATTCCGCGCACGGGTTGTGGACATTGCAACCGACAATGTTATTTTTGAACTGACGGGAGACAGCTCCAAGATTGAAGCATTCTTAAGGCTTCTCGGTCCCAGCCGGATAGAAAAGGTTGCCAAGACAGGCGTTACCGGTCTGACCCGGGGAATGTTCGGAAGCGACGAGGCAGAGATTTATAACCGCTGATTGACGGCGGATTATAATATATTGTATGGTTACTGATGCAGCGGTGTGAACCGTTTGGTGACTGTAAGAAAAAGGCAGATGCCTTTAAAACATATTATTTGGAGGAAAAGTATAATGGCAAAGATTTATTATCAGGAAGATTGCGATTTATCATTACTGGATGGCAAAACAATTGCAATTATCGGCTACGGCAGCCAGGGACATGCTCATGCTAAGAACTTAAAGGATTCAGGATGCAATGTTATCATCGGTCTTTATGAAGGCAGCAGATCATGGGCCAAGGCTGAATCAGAAGGATTTGAAGTATACACATCTGCTGAAGCAGCTAAGAAAGCAGATATCATTATGATCCTGATCAACGATGAAAAGCAGGCTGCTATGTACAAGGAAAACATCGCTCCCAATCTGGAACCCGGCAACATGCTGATGTTTGCCCATGGTTTCAACATTCATTTCGGTCTCATCACTCCTCCCAAGGATGTAGATGTTACCATGATCGCTCCCAAGGGACCCGGTCATACAGTAAGAAGTGAATATCAGGCCGGCAAGGGTGTTCCCTGTCTGATCGCTGTAGAACAGGATGCAACAGGCAAGGCAACTGATCTGGCACTGGCATACGCACTGGGTATCGGCGGCGCAAGAGCAGGTGTTCTGGAGACAACATTCAGAACCGAAACAGAAACAGACCTTTTCGGCGAACAGGCTGTTCTGTGCGGTGGTGTATGTGCTCTGATGCAGGCCGGTTTCGAAACACTGGTAGAAGCAGGTTATGACCCCAGAAATGCATATTTTGAATGTATCCATGAGATGAAACTGATCGTTGACCTGATTTATCAGAGCGGTTTCGCAGGCATGAGATATTCCATCTCCAATACAGCTGAATTTGGTGATTATGTAACAGGTCCCAAGCTGATCACAGAAGAAACCAAGAAGACCATGAAGAAGATCCTTTCCGATATCCAGGATGGTACCTTCGCAAAAGAATTCCTGTTAGACATGTCTGAAGCAGGCGGTCAGGTACACTTCAAGGCTATGAGAAGAAAAGCTGCAGAACATCCTTCAGAAAAGATTGGTGCAGAAATCCGTAAGCTGTACAGCTGGAACGGCGATGACAAGCTGATCAACAACTAGTATACTCGCACCAGTTAATTGTTTCTGAATACAGGGGAACGACAGAATGAATGTCTGCCGTTCCCTTTTGATGATATCCGGAGCAAGTTTGTAAATGATTAAAAAACGGGATTGACAAATCCTGCCCTTCTATGTATAATGGACAGGTATGCGTTAGGTGATTCTGAGATTAGTGTCGCTACAGGCACAGATGGAAGGTATTATGCTGATTCATTTATCTGAAGTTTTGACATCGGAAGGCAGAATCTGCAGCTGCACAGTACCTGTGGAGATTGACTCTTTCGATTATCATGGTAATATGTGCCCTGTTCTTGAGAAGCCGGATATGGCTCTTACCCTTGAGAACAAGGGAGATCAGAAGATTGCTTTGCAGCTGAAAGGACGGATGAAGCTGGCGCTTCCCTGTGACAGATGTCTGGAAGAAACTCCGGTGGATGTGGATTTCGATGTACAGATGGATCTGGATATGAAAGAAGCTGCTCCTGCAGATGAACTGACAGAGGATGAGCGGGAAGCAGAGCAGCAACGTCTGGAGGATCAGACATTTGTGGAAGGGCATCAGCTTGATACTGATCAGCTGATTTTACAGGAACTGATACTTCGGGTACCGGAGAAGGTTCTCTGCAGGGAGGATTGCAAAGGTATCTGTTATCAGTGCGGTAAGAATCTGAATTACGGTCCCTGCGGCTGTAAGGAAGAACCGAAGGATCCCCGCATGGCGGCGATTCTGGATTTGTTCAACGAATCCAATAAGAATAATTAATTTTCGATATCACGTTCGTTATCGAACCTGATATATATGATCCTGACATAAGGAGGTGTAACTATGTCTATCTGCCCTAAGAACAGATCTTCAAGAGCCAGAAGAGACAGCCGTAGAGCTAACTGGAAGATGAGCACTCCCAATCTGGTTAAGTGCAGCAAATGCGGCGCTTTAATGATGCCTCACAGAGTATGCAAGGCTTGTGGCTCATACAATAAGAAAGAAATCATTGCTACAGCTGAATAATTAAGATTCCAGCTTAAAATCAGGGGTTCCTAAAGGTTTTTGGAACCCCTGATTTTGCGTTTTTAGGCCAATTTTAGGCCAATTCACGGTGGGATTATAAAGAAATATAAGAAGATATATGATATTCAGGCAGATTATTGAGAAAAACGAATCAGTTCCAGACCATTTTAGGCCAATACATAGACGATTTAGGCCAATATATGGATGGTTTAGGCCAATGAGAATGTTTTAGGCCAGTGAAGGAGATACACTCTTTTGCTGGCCTGTTTCTGTGAGAATATTGCTGACATTGTTATGAGCCGGTTTTGTCATTGTTATAGGGTGATTATAGCAATCCAATAAATTAATGCATATATCCAGACGCATGAAACCATCCTTCACAATCAGAAATACTAATGGTAGAAAATGCCCTTTGAATGGCTGC
>JALFLM010000027.1 GCA_022774705.1 Lachnospiraceae bacterium
GCCGTCAATTTCCGTGAAGTCCTTATGATATAAGGTATAGTCGTAACCGTCCTCACAGGTCTGAATGGTAAGAAAGCCCTTGCTTCCCAAATCCCATGCGCTGCGTTCTTCCGTAATCAGTGGCTCAGGGCGGCATGTACCGCCGCCGCGTTCCAGCATTTCTGCCAGCTGGCAGATGTGCAGAACATCATACCCAAGGCGCAGATGATATTCGTCCATATACTCGCAGCGAGCCGAAAACTTCCGATTCGGATACTCGATCTCCACCGCACTGCCATCCGGAATTTTGAATCGATCTTCGTAGCTGCTGGTGATAAACCGGATATTTTTAGCATTCTCCAGCTCAGGATCAGCCTTTTTCATCTGCCAAAGAACCTTTCTGCCGCCGCGTACCTGCTCCAGCATCTCCGGAGCTACCGGTGCAACGGTAAGACCTGCAATCTGGGGAATCTTCTGGAGTGCTGCCATCCTCGCGCTTTCTTCCAAAGTAGAAAACGGCTGTTTATCCAACACATCCCAGCCAATATGTCCCTCGGCAATCTGTACCTTGCTGTCCATATCAAAGCAATGGAACTCCACGCCGTCCTGCTTTTCCTGCAAGGAAAGCAGCGCCGCATTATCCACCAGATAAGTTGCATTCATCATTTTCATGCTCATTCTTTACCTCCAAACTCCAACTTAAATGCTGCTGCACCGTCCTCGCCGGTCTCTACACGAACGGTTGTGTCATAGTAACGTCCTGACTTCTTGGAATAGCAATGGGTAAGCCGTGCTTTTCCCTGATTTACCAGTTGCTTTGCCAGCTCCTCCGTCATCTGCTTTCCCAGTGTCTGAAAAAATCTGTTTTCCTTCCAGAGCGCAAATTTGCAGCTCTTATCCCTGCAAAACCATCCCTTTCCCGTTTCGCAGACATCACTGCCGCAGGCCGGGCAGGAACCAATAACTTTGCGCTCCGACTGCATCAGAACATCGGCACCTTTCACAGCCTCGTAGGTTTTTACAAGTCCGCTGACCATGCTGCTGATTTCGCCCATAAAGGCATCGCTGTCATACTCGCCGTGTTCTATTTTCAGCAATTTTTCCTCCCAGTCTGCCGTCATGGAGGGGGACTGAATCTGTTTCGGCACCACCGTCACCAGCGCATTTCCCTTGTCCGTAGAACAAAGGTATTTCGTTTTCTTATCGCCCCTGCGCTCGATAAAGCCTTTCTGTACCAGTTTTTCGATGATGGCAGCGCGTGTAGCTGGTGTGCCGATGCCTTTTCGCTCTACACCAGCCGGAAATTCATCCGAGCTGGCACTTTCCATCGCTGAAAGCAGAAGATCTTCGGTAAACCTCTTGGGTGGGCTGGTCTTGCCTTCTTTCAGATCGACACCGGCAAGTTCCAATGTCATGCCTTCCGAAAGCTCCGGAAGATCACCTGCCTCCGCATTCTTCTCAGCATCTTCAACCGGCTTTCCTGCATATTGCCTCCAGCCCATATCCGTGACTGTTTTGCCTTTCGTGCGGAACTTCTGACCGGCGCACTCCGCTTCCACTATGGTTTCTGCATAGCGGCAAGGAGTTCCTACCGCACAAATCAGACGCACCGCCAGCATGGTAAGAATCGCCTGTTCTCCACTGGGAAGAGAGGAAATGTCATAACCCGCCGCTGTTTTTGTAGGAATAATGGCATGGTGATCAGTGACTTTCTTGGAATTGATGACCTGCGCTGCATTCACCAGTGCTGGCACATCCGGCTGAATCCGAAAGCTCTGCTGGATCGCAGAAACAAGTTCCGGCACCAGCGGTGCCATATCATCCGTCAGATACCGGCTGTCGGTACGGGGATAAGTCACGAGTTTCTTCTCGTACAGAGCCTGCGTGTAATCCAGGGTCTGCTGGGCAGTAAATCCCAGCTGCCGGTTTGCTTCTCTCTGAAGCGATGTCAGGTCAAACAAGGTCGGGGGCTTCTCTGATTTTTCTTTCTGCTCCACCTTGGTAATGATGGCACTTCCCGCCTGACAGCACTCTGCCACCAGTTTTTCTGCTTCTGCTTTTTCTTTCATCCGCTCACCGCCCGCTTGAAAATCCCGAAATTTCAATTCTGCCGAGTAGAACGGCTCCGGCTTGAACACCCGGATTGCTGCATCCCGCATAACCACCATCGCAAGGGTTGGTGTCATCACGCGCCCCACATTCAGGGTCTGCCCATACAGACATGAAAAAAGCCGGGTGGCGTTGATTCCGACAATCCAGTCGGCACGCTCCCGGCATAAAGCCGCCTCATATAAGGCATCATATTCTGTTCCCGGTCGGAGCTTCTGAAAGCCTTCCCGGATCGCACTGTCCTCCATCGAGGAAATCCAAAGTCGTTCCACCGGCTTTTTGCAGCCGCACTGATGGTAAACCAGTCGGAAAATCAGTTCTCCCTCACGCCCTGCATCGGTTGCACAGATCAGACTCTCCACATCTTTCCGCTGCATGAGCTTTTTCAGGATTCCGAACTGCTTTTTCGTGCTGGCAGATACCTGATACCGCCAATGATCCGGCAAAATCGGAAGATCATCATACCTCCACTTGGCATACTTTTCATCATAGGCTTCCGGCTGAGAAAGTTCCACCAGATGCCCTACACACCAGCTGACAAGGTAGCTATTGCCCTCCATATAACCATCCCCGCGCTGATTTGCCCCAATCACCTTCGAGAGGCTCATGGCAACCGAGGGCTTTTCCGCTAATACAAGCTTCATTTGATACTGCTCCTTTCGCAAAAAAATTAGCAGCCAGGCACCGAAGCACATGACTGCTATGTAAGGAACTGTATTCCGTTTTAGGTCTACAAACTGGAATTTGGAACGTGCTTTATAAATTTTTTCCGATCCCCTCAAGTTCGTTCATGGAATCCTTGTTTTTTTCAAGTTCATCTCTGGCTGTTGCGTAATATGATTTTTTGAAAAGCATATCCCATGAAAGATATTTTGCCATA
>JALFLM010000185.1 GCA_022774705.1 Lachnospiraceae bacterium
CCCACGGAAATCGAGGTCACAGAGCTGGCATACAAGCTGGTTCACGGCCGGAATGTCCGACCTGCTGCCATGCATGGAACATCGGACGCTGATTTTGAGTCGCAGCAGCTGTTTTTGGTCGATTTCGACAACACTGATAGGCATAAGCAACCTTTTCCACCTGATAGGATTGTAACCCCTCAGAAAGCCGTCCAGATGGCTTCTGACAGCGGTTTAAAGCCGTGCTTCGGGTATTATACTTTCAGCCATACTGAAACGGTTCCCAAATTCAGACTTGCATTTTTGATGGACAGGCCGGTGACTGACATAAACGACCGGGATAGAGTCCAGATGGTAATCATGCAGGTTTTTGACGGTCTGATTGATGCATCATGTAAAAATGCATCAAGGATTTTTTTCGGTAGTCAGTCGGGAAGTCTGATTTATTCAGACTTCGATGCCGTGAACAGCGCCGATGAACTGATGGAGCGGGAAATTTTAAAGCCGGTAACACGGCGTATGAAGCCCAAAAAGGCGGCTAAAACAGGCACGTCCGGTAAATCATTGACTAATGTCGAATTGATCAGGAATCACGATGCGGACGGATTACGGAAGCGGCTGGGGATTGAGGAAGAAACCGTGTTCACCAACCGGGAGGAATTTTTTAATTATATCTATCACCAGATTTCAATTTCGGAACTGCTTGGCATTGAAAAAGGCGAGTCGTTCTGTTGCCTGTTCCATGACGATTTCCACCCGTCGGCAAGCATATTTGTTGGGAAATACGGGTTCCAGCGGTACAAATGTTTTAGTTCTAATTGCGATGTCGAAAGCCTAAATATACACGAACTGATTGAAAAAATTGCTGGTTTTAAGACAAAATACCAGACGATTGAGTTCATCAAAAAGGTGTACGGTCTTTCAATCAAGGAAACTGAGTGGAGCAAAGAACAGTTGTACGAAATTGATTATATTTTGGACTGTATCAGCCAGACAGGGGACGAAAGCTTTTCCGCAAAATGCCCGGTAACATCAAAAAATACGCGGAACGCAAAGGAACTGTTTATGCAGATGCTTTTGATCGCCCGCAGGAACATCTATCCGGATATCCAGCAGGAAGGAAACATTATTTTTAGTACTTCCGTCCGGTATCTCACCAAAGAGACAGGTAAAAAAAGCGTCGACAAGGTAAATCAGTACATTGCTCAACTTTGCTATCACGGCATGATTGAAAAGGTGCCGGATGATGAAATACCCGCCAGACAGCTGTATTTAGCCTGTCAGGCAAGTGGAGGGAGGCATCACACATCGTTCTATCGGCTCACAAGCTGGACGCTGGAACAATTGAAACATATTGAGCAGCAAGGTGTGAGTTGGAGAGAACACGGGTATCGGCTGAAGGGAATCAATTACCAGGCATTTTTACAGGCTGAGGGTCCAGAGGTAGCCGGAAGGATATACCCGCAGTATCGTTTAAAAGATGATGGTACTCAGCGGACAGTAAGCCGGGAACAGGAAGAAAAGCGGAGCCAATTACAAAATGTCATTTTCGATTTGATTGCCGAGCATGGATACTGTACCGAACAGGAGATTATTCAGGCAGGAATCAGTGAACATGTTCTAAGAACAAACATTACAGATGTACTCAACGCGAATTGTTTGCAGAAGGTCAAATGTAACAAGGCGATGAAGCAAAGGTTCGGGATTACGTCAAAGGGTTATCCCTGCGTTATCATCCCAATTGAGGGGTAAAAAGGGGGTACATAATAGCATATGTGGTGCTGGGGTAAAAAGGGGGTACATTACAATAGTATACATTATATATGTACCCCTTTTCACCTTTTCACTACAAATCGTAGCGATTTTAACATGAACAGGAGGTATCACACGATGGGCAGACCACCACCCAGATGATGGGACAACAAGTACACGCCAACCAATCAAATAAACATAAGGAGGGCCAAACATGGCAGATAAGAAAATTAAAATGACAAAAGAGCAGGCAATCACAGAACACAGAAAGATGTGGGACTGGATCCACAAGGAGATGCAGGATACCGGTCTGTTGAAGGCGCCGACAGATTATATCAAGGCGTTCCCGGAAAAAAGCAAAAACCCGCTTTGCGACTGGGTTAAGCAAAATTACGGAGAACTGCTTTGTGATAAATGCCCGATTCGCTGGGAAACCAGCAAGTACGTGACCGGTTATCCGCTTCCTATGGATTCCTGCAAAAGTGATGGTAATTCTTCGTCACCCTTTATCGAATTCCAGCTTTACATGCTGAACCCTTATATTAATTCGTCAATCGGTAAGCCAAAGGCATGCACAAAACATTTTGTACAGGCGAAAGAGATGCGCGACATGCCGGCGCGGTAAAAACAGCAAAACAGAAGGAGATCATGAAAAACCAGAAAAAATAATTTTCTCCCTGCGCTTCGGTGCAGGGAGAGGAAAAGAGGTTTTCAAAATTGGTTTACGAATTGCTGCCTACGGGCAAAAGTAACGCAGTCAGAAAAGAAAAATTGTGCGCTAAACTTGGCATTGATGCAAGGACGTTAAGGAAATACATCATGAAAGAGCGTCAGGATGGCGCTGTGATTCTGTCCAATGCAAAAACCGGCGGTTATTACAGGCCGTCTACACCGGAAGAACTGGATGAATTTATTAAAACG
The DNA here is from genome assembly GCA_022774705.1 of Lachnospiraceae bacterium. Taxonomy (GTDB): domain Bacteria; phylum Bacillota; class Clostridia; order Lachnospirales; family Lachnospiraceae; genus TWA4. Next base: position 2,653 of record JALFLM010000185.1, read on the forward strand.
CAGAAGGGTCAGATTTTTAGCCGGTTCCGCAGCATTAGGAGCGCACAGGAATTTAAAAAAAAGCTAAAGGAACAGAAGTCCGGACAGCTGACATTAAATTTACAGGAGGATTAAAAAATGACAGTAGCGAAATTAAGAGAATTAGCAAATGCAGCAGGATACGAAATCAAAAGGGGCTTCATCCACAGCGAGGAAGGCAGCCGGAAAGCCGGTCAGTCTGGTTATGAACTTATCAGCATGGAGACCGGAGAAGCGGTAACACACAGTGCTTGCGGCGAAACCTGGCATTTTGCCTACACATTAGAAGAGATTGAAAGTTTCCTGCAGGATGTGTATAGGCAGGCAGAAATGAACTGGGAGCCGGAAAATGGTGCAACTCTGGAAGACGTTTATAACGTAAGCGAAGATGAACGTCTTCACAAAAAGGCGATGGAACTGTTGTCTATTTCGATTGATGCTGAGGATACTGCGGCAGAGATGAAAAAATGCCGTGAGATGTGCGAGCCCATTAGTCGCAATGTGGCTGATGTCTGGAAAGACGAAGAACTGAACGTCGACACAATCAGAATGAAGCTGCTTATGATCTCATGGGTTCTTGACACACCTGAGTTCGGATTGGGCGGGGGAGAGAATCTGCTTGATTTGGCATATGCAATGGCAAAAGAGCGGGTTTTACAGCTGGAACATGATGCACCGTATGCGGATCAGGAGGCTTCCGATGCTTCCGTCGAATAAATGGACGGTTCCGTCACTTCGCAATCATCTCCGGGCACTGATTAACATGACCTCAGACCGGCAGACGTTGCTTTTGGTATATCGGATTTTAAAATCGAGCGCCAGTATGCGTCAGAAGATTGCGGAGTACATGGAAAGACAGACTGTGATTTGACGTACAACAGCATTATTCGACCGATACAGACGATTTTATTACATCAGCGATAAAATAATCGAATGAGAGAAGAAAACGTCTGAAAACGGAAAATATGAGGTGATAGGATGGAGAAACGGTTTTATACGATTGCGGAACTGGTTGATATGGGGTTTAGCCGGTGGGAATTAACCTGTGCTGTGCATATTAAAAACCAGAGTTTTGCGACACAAAGCGGTATTCCGGGCGGTCGCGGGATTTGGCGGATTAACCTGCAGAAGTACCTGGAATTTAGACAGCAGGCAACAAAAAAGGCTGCCGGAGTATAACCGGCAGCAGGAGCATGGTTTTCAGATGTGTAGCACATGAAAATGTATTGCATTTATTATATCATGCTTATTAAAAAAAATCAAGGATAAATCAAGGAAAAGACAAAATGAAAAGCAAAGAAAAATTACACGAAGATATCAAAAACAAAGCAATGATTATGGAACTGCTGGAGCAGATCACACCGGATGAAAACGAGGTTATTCCCGATCAGGTACTGATTGCAGTGTTGGATGCGTTGAAAACACGGGAACGTGCGGAAGCCGATTCAGATTTTTTTTCAACTGACAACTTGAAAACGTGGCTGTACAGGTCTATTTCAAGGATGGACGGAACTCAGGTTCAGCAGGCATACCGCTTTATCCGGTGCATGCTGAACTAAAAAATGAAAAGCCCCTTGCATCAGCGACCAAACTACGCAGGGGGCAACCAACCAACATAATACACAAATTGGACAGGTCTGTATTTATAATATCACATATTTGCGGACCTGTCCAGAAAGGGACAAGCGAATGATTAAAAAAGAGCGGTACTTTCACGCTTCCGATGTTGTCCGGGCGGAATTTTATCAGTTCTATGCGGTACTTTTGGATTCTCCAACGTATGCAGAATTGTCCAATGATTCCAGAGTGCTGTACGCAGTTCTACAGAAACGATTGCAATTGTCGATGAAAAACGGATGGTTGGATGAAGAGGGCAGAACATATTTTTACTTCACAAGGGATGAACTGGCGAAGACAATTCGCGTATCGGAGAAAACAGGGCGGAAAGCAGTAAAACAGCTGCTTGATGCTGAACTGCTGCATGAAGTCCGGCAGGGAAGAGGGAAGCCAAACAGATTATATTTAATCAAGCCGAACATACACACTGAGGCTTATTCAGGACAGGAGCCGCGACCTCAGAGTGACGATTTTAAGAACGGTAGAATTTACCAGTCAAGAACGGTAAAAATTACCACTCAAGACCGGCAAAATTTACCGCCTAATAAAAATGATATTAATAAAAATGATAATAGTTTATATCCCTCTTCTTCATCCCCCTTACCCAGTGAAACGCAGAGTATGATGGAAGAAGATGTGAGAACGAGAATAGATTATCATTCGTTTTCAGGTGAAGATTTACAGATAGTCGATGATGTTGTATCAACCTGTTTGCGCATAGATTCCTGTAAAAATCATACATTACGCATCGGTTCCACATGGATAAATGCCAGACAGGCAAAGGAAGTATTCAGCAAGATTAACAGGGCAGCAGTTGAACATACGATAGCAGCAGTTAAGAGCGCAGATAAAATTACTCACTATCGTGCTTATCTGGAATCTGTTTTATATAACTATCTGTCAACACCTGCTGCCTCTTCCAGCCAGAAACAGATCCAGAGGCCTAGAAACGGCTTTAATGACTTTGAACAGAGAGTGTACAGTGATGATTTGCTTAAACAGATAATGGAGGCACAAAGACAATGAGAAAATACAATCCAAAAACAGATATCCCCCGTACCGGATGGGATGCAGAACAGATTGGACATTATCTTTCAATCGGCACAGAGCTGTTTGTTGATAATGGAGAGGTATGGACAGCTGACAAGGCTGAATTTGTCGGAAAGATATTGAATGAGACATGTGTAGCGATAACGACAGCGCAGAATGACGATACAGGCGTTTTCGGAAAGAAAAGGTGTAAATCCTCAACTGAGAAGAAAAACGTGCTCAAATCGCAAAATAAGGGCGATTCAGGGAAAATACATACAACGGAAGAATACAGAGACCTTTTTTCAATGGAAAATTTGAAAAAGTACATCATTGATACAGTCAATTCAATCGATGATTATAGGTTGATTGTGTACGTTTATAATTTTATACGGACTTTGTGACAGACAGGAGGGATACAGATGGCATTTCAGTATAAATCATTGGATGGGTGGCTTATGCCAGGTATTGCATATTTCAGGAAACTGCAGGAACACGCCATGCAGATGGAACAGGAGATTGCAAAATTAAAGGAGCAGCTGGCGGTGTCCGGAAGCCGGGCCTTACAGGATCGGGCGGAAAAGTGGTCTGAGAAGTGGCAGGATAAATGCATCGAAGTGGGAGAGCTGCAGAAACAGCTAATCGAACTGGAGAGTCAGAAGGACGCTGAGATTATGCGACTGCAGTATCAAGTAGAATATTTAGAGCAACAACTAAGTATTTACCAGCAGGCCGAAAATCCGCAGAAAAAGAAACCTGCAAGAGATGGACAAACCGGGCGTTTCACTTCATCAGTGCCTGATAGGGATAAGCCTTTCAGAGCGTGGATGATGGATCAGCAAGGGTATGGAACCGCTCAGATTGCCACAAAGCTGGGAGTCTCTGGGGATACGGTTAAGCGGTATATACGTTCTGAAAAAGCCATGCGCACAGAAGATGGTGAGTTGCGTCCTGGTGTATATGTAGCGCAATAGCCACTACTGCTCTCCGTATCCGGATTCGGTCGAGAGTGACGGATAAGCGGATTTTACCGGGCGGATTGACGGCGGATGCATGGTGGATGCCGGTTTTTTGCTGGATGTCTGCCCGGTGGGAGAGCGGAGCGTGTTCAGAAAATGAGCAGCAGGAAAAAAATAAAATTGGACTAGAAAGGAAAGATAAAATGAATTACAAACAGTTGATAATTGATATGGTTAATCAGATGGAAAACGAAATTTTTCTCTGGAAGATTTATTCTTACATTAGAGTTGCTTATCTGAAAGAAAAATTTCCAGAGAAATAGCAGGAGGGATGCATACATGAAATACGATTATAAGCAATTAATTATTGATATGCTCAATGAAATGGAAAACGAGGAATATCTCTGGATAACTTATTCATTTGTCAAAGAATTGCTCAGGAGAGAAAAAAATCCAGAGATGGAAGGTGCGAACAATGGACATGAATGATTACAAGCTGATTATGATAGCAACAGACTTTACTGATCACAGAAAGACCGATATTCCGGAGCATGTGATGGAAGAATTTCCGTATTACGTGCAGGATGGCATGTATATGGTAAATTCAAATTCCAAATGGTTCAATGTAACGTGGAATCAGATCACAAAACGGATTAATGACACCACTGAACAGCTGCAGAAAATGAAACGGAGTTTGACCAGCAGACAAGAACGTTATCAGTACATTACGGGCTGGAATGCAGTAGAATTCACGGAAATGTTTTATTCGGGCATGTGTCATAGATTTGCTGATATGCCGGTTGTGATAATGGTTGCTATCATTTGCGACGAATTGAAGCGGAGAAACGCTTTTGAGGATTCAGGAATGATCTGATGCAGTTCAAACGTTGCATGGGCTATAGTTCTCACCAGTGGGGCTATAGCCTTTTTGTTTTTCGAGGATTTTTGGAGGGAACAATAATAAAAGGGCGTACCAAAAACGGATACGCCCTGTAATTTTAGGATATGTGGTTATTTTTTATCCGGTACTTCGATATGGTCAATTCTAGGTATTTCGTAAGTCAGGGAGTCACACTCACCCTTTCCGTACACAGTGATGATATCACCTTGTTTTAATTCTGCTATCTGGTCAATGACATAATCATATTTCGTACAACATTTTATGCCTACCAGAACTGTTTCTTCTTCGCTTCCCAAGCACACATACGTCTGATCTGCAATATCCGTACCAATGGAGTCTACCGGGCCAGTCACAGCAAGAAACTTTCCATCGTACAGTTTCTTGCATTTAACCTGATTTTCCTTGAATAATGCAATCAAATCAGTGGACGATACTTCTTGCCACTGAAACTCTGTTTCTGACTCTGATATAGATTCTGATTCTTTTGTGGATGCGATTGTATTATTTCCGGATTTATCAAACTGTTTATCGTAAACACTCACCTGCCATATGATTACCAAAGCAATCGCAATAACTCCTATCCATATTATTACATTCTTTAGTCGATCCTCATTATTATTCCTATCATTTCCAGAATTCATCCTTGTTCCTGTGTGCATGTATGTATTTTTGGGAATATCATCAGGATTATATTCATGATCGGTATATTTGCGGGATTTTTCCAGTATGTCCTTAATGCTTGACATTCATCTTTCTCCTTTTTGTTGATATGTATAGTATAACATTGACAGAAAAGAATCCTAATAATTATTGCCGTTATTTGTTTGCGGATGGGAGAAAAAGGGCTTTTTATTTTCGAGGTACCAAAAAGGTCTCACTCGCTGGGGGGTATGCTTCCCTGTACACCCCTCCCCCGTTAAATTCTGTGCCGGATACCCTCACAGGGTATTGACTTTCCGGGCAGCAGGATATACAATGAGAATACAAAAAGCAACCGCCCACAAGGGGTTGACCGAATACAAGTAGAAAAGACCGCCTGACTCGCCAAAGTACAAGGGCGGTTTTTCTATGCCAAAAACATTACTTTGTAAACGTCAGAATGAACGTCAGTAATGCTAAAATGAACATGCCGAAAGACATCAGGTCTTTGAAATCGAAACGATTATTATCCATTAGCACCACCCCCATCCTATGTAAAATCAGATAGAGGTCAACACACCCTGTAACACGGTTGCTGGATTTCATCATATCACATCTGGAATGCTCTTGCAATGACTTGTTTTACAGTCTTAATTATACATGGTGTGTAACACTATTACTTGCTATTTGATATTTTCTATTAACTTACCTGCAAAAATATTGAAACACATGCGCAAAACGTCAATCAAACATTTCTCAAAATAGTTTTTCTGAAAAGTGTCAAAATACGTTGACAAGCTGTTTGTTTGATAGTAAAATGGTACTATCAAAATAACTAAAGTTAAATTGACACTTAGGAGATAATGAGATGTGTAAGACAGTAGCGTATATGAGGATTAGCACAAAGGAAGAGCGTGGCAAACAGAAGTTCACCAGACAGGAGCAGGCCATTGCCAGATGGTGCAAAGAGAATGATACGGAAATCAATGACAGGCGGATTTACAGAGACGATGCAAGCGGTAAGTCATTTGACCGGCCGGCATGGAAAGAACTGGAGAATGACCTGGTATCAGGCGATACGGTTGTATTTAAAGATATCTGCAGATTCACCCGTGAATATGAAAACGGCTTCCGGAAGTACATGGAACTGCTTGACAAGGGGATCAATCTTGTATTCATCGACAATCCCACAATCAGCACGGATTATATCCGGAATATGATGGGAGTTGCTAACAGGCAGCAGAACCGGATTGCAAAGAAGTCCCTGAAAGATACTATTGAACTTCTGATTCTTGTGGAACTGGACAGGGCAGAACAGGAAAGGGAGATCACTGTAAAGCGGATTAAGGACGGTATTGCCGCCAGCGACAAGAGATCAGGCAGGAAGCCGGGAACACTGGATAAGATGTCTGATGAACTGAGAGCGGATATTATAGCTTTCCTGAGTGACAGGAGCATCAAACAGGTGGATTTGATGAATAAATACCATATCAGCCGGAATACGCTGAAAAAGTACGTGGAACTGGTTAAGCAGGAGCAGACCGCAGAATAATGCATGACAAATAAAATCAGGGGTATCAGGCGATACCCCATTTTTGATGAAAAAATTTTGTTCGGAATTCCTGTTATTGAGACTCTGATCATTCGTAGATGATATCTGAGTCCAGCAGTTCCGGGACGGATGCTCTAAGTTCTTCCACGGTCATTGTGCGTCCAAGTGGTTTCTGGGGTTCAATCTCCAGATGCTGTGTGTCTGAGTAGCCAAAATGATTTTTAAACAGGAAGCAGCTTGTAGCCGGATTGAGTCTACCCTCAAGGCTCCATGTTTCCATCAGGGCGGCAAGCGTCTGTTTTGCTTGAGTGATGATTTTCCCGATTTCCGAACCTGATCTCTGGTATTGCCACAGGTTTTGGCGGCTGCATCCGCAGGCCAGAGCCATGTTTTCAACGCCGGGACGCATATCATGATTGATGCAGTATGTAAAATACTCAAAAATCCGTTCTCTCCATTCATCCGGCGTTTTTGGTGTGCCGGATTTCCCGATTTCGGAGATATCCAGAGCATGGGAAACCATTTCACCCATCTCTCCGGGTGCTGCTTTTACTTCCTGCACATTAGGATAGTTGTTTTTTCGTGCCATTTTTGCACAACTCCTTTTATTTTGGGGTGTCAATACTGATAATTTAACCCCTACTTCAATTACTCATTTTCATCAGCTGCTGCAGGTTTGTTTTCATCCTGTTCTTCTGCTTCTGTATCGCCAAAACCTGCATCGATTGCCATTTCAAGGAAAACTTCAAGTAATTCATCCATCTTACCGCCGTTTGCAATATGCTTTGTCAGCAGTTTTCCGGACGCCTCTAAAGAATCAAGGCCGGTCACAATATCGATGAATGCTCTGCAGAAAGAAAATACATGGGCTGTTTTGCCACTCATCATATCGAGGGCGTCAATGTTTCTTTCCTCCATATCACACAGGAAGTTTCCGAAATCCATGTCATGGATTTTGTAAGTAACACCATTAATTGTTATGTCTTTATGCATTTTATTGTCCTCCTTAGAAAAATCTTTTGAGATTACCAAATTTAAGCATTGTGTAATTGTCCATGTAATCACCCATTAAAATGCCGTTTCGACTTTGTAACGGCCGTTATATTGCATCTGCCCTTTGCGGGCAAGTTTAAATATAGTTTCCGAGTCACATACGAGTGTTATTTCAACAACCGGAGCCTGACCATTGCTGTTACCATTGCCAGAAGACTGGTTATTCCTGATAGCAGCACTCACAGCGTCATACACAGCCGGAGCTATACCTCTTGCAATACCGCCCTCAATCTGCTCATTGTTTGCGACTACAGTCTTGCCGTTGCTGAACTTACCGGCAATTTCGCCACGGTTCATAAAGAACGGGCCCTCTTCCGGGAAACCACCTTTTTCGTATGCTTCGATTCCTGTAGGGTATTTAACAGTACCAAGGAATCCCATGTCTTTAGTTCCCCATTTAAGTTTAAACTTAGGAAATTTAAATCCGATATCAAGAGGATTTTTAATTCCAAGCCAATCTTTGATTCCTTTCCATCCTTTTTTCAAAAGAGAAATCGAAACACTGGCTTTAGTACCAACCCAGCTTGACAGCGAACGCCATCCTCTTTTAATCAGTGATACTCCTGCGCTGACTTTTGTACCAACCCAGCTTGACAACGAACGCCATCCCCTTCTAAGCAGTGACACTCCTGCTGATACCTTTGTGCCAACCCAGCTTGAAAGCGAACGCCAACCTTTCTTAACGAGTGAAACACCTGCACTGACTTTCGTGCCAACCCAGCTTGTAAGAGAAGTCCAACCTTTCTTTATGAGTGATATAGTGGCTTCTATTTTATCGCCAACAAAATCTTTTAGAGAAGTCCATCCCTTCTTGACGAGTGACAATCCGATAGAAAGTATCTTTCCTAGCGCCTCCCATGCTTTTCCTAACAGTTTCCATAATTTGCTGGCAGCATTGTTCCAGTCCATGTTTTTCAGACCTTCAACAACGCCTTTTGCCAACCCGGTTCCAAAATCAAGCAGTGCAATAATCGCATCACAAATGAGTATACCAACATCTGCCAGTATTCCAATCCAGTCAATACTTGTAAGAAATTTCGCTATATCTTTTCCGAATGACTCCCAATTAACTGCTTTGATCGCTGAGCTGAGTCCTTCCAGAATTCCCTTAAAACCGTCAGATATAGTTTTTCCTAATTCTCCCCACTTTATATTGCTGATAAATCCGTCAATGGCTTCTCCGATTGATGTACCAAATTTTCCCCAGCTGAATGTAGTTACAAAATTGTAAGCTGCATCAATGACCAGATTTAGACCGTCTGCAAAGGTTTTGCCGAGTGTATTCCAGTTGATTCCAGCAATAAGACCGTTTAGGAAATTTGCAATATTTTTGGTAATTTTGGTCAAACCGCCTGTTACAGAATCCCACGTAATAAAATCGTCAATCTTCTTCAAAACATCGGTAATGCCATTACCAACGATTTCACCGACACGTTCAAAATTTCCGTTTTTTACGGCTTCAAGTACTTCATTCAGTCCATTTATGAATCCTGAGAAATCAACGCTTGTTGTCCAGCTTTTGAAAGCACCTGTAACGTCTTTTGCGTATCCAAGAAGGGCATTTACAATGTCGGCTACATTTTGAATAATCTGCGTACCGGCTCCGCCAGCTTCCCACGCTTCGCGGAATCTGGTTGCAAGGTTCGTGACAGAATCGTTGACATTGGTCATAATCGCAAGGATGTTTCCGAAAAATTCTTTCCCAGTACCGTTACTCCACACAGAAATAAGAGAGCGGCCAATACTGTGAACCAAATCAAGCACAGCATTAAATGAATCAAAGATACTCTGCACATACGCCGTTCCTGCTCCGCCATCGTTCCACGCATCATCTAACGATTTTGCAAATACATTGACTGCATCTCCAATGTCAATCACGATATCGAGGATATTCTCACAGAATTCTTCCCCTGTGCCGTTTGTCCATACATCGAGGAAACTGCTTCCGATGTCTATTGCAAGCTGTTTGACGGAATCTAAAGCATCTTTCCATGACTGAATGACAGATTCTCCTTTTTCATCCCATGCCTGCTTCATCGGGTCAAAAATCTGTGCGGCAATCTCTTTGATTTTTTCAACCATTTCCAGAATCTTCGGATTGATAGCCATTTCAGAATAGTCGTATCCGGGCGACTCTCCTGCACCGCCGCCGCTGCTGCCTTTGTTGCCGGAATCCGAATCATCTTTGTTTGAGTTCAGAACATTCAGTTCATCGAATCCCATAATAGTGCGCTGGAGTTCTTTTGCTTTTTTGTTCGCATCATCGGCAGAGCTTCCAGCTTCATCCAGTGATGCGGCGTAATCATAGGTGCCTGCGGTTGCAACTGTATAAGTCTTACCCGTGAATGCACTAAGGAACTGATTAATTGCAACAACAGCACTATTCATCAGATTGATAATGTATGTAAGTGCCGGACCGAACAGATTAAGCAATGGAACCGTAATTGCGGCTATGTTCGCTCCCAGAGTTTTGCAGGATGCAATCAGCTGGGATAACTGTGAGTTGAATCTGGAACTTCTTTGTGCCAGAACGCCCATTGCGTCCCCTACGCCTTCTAAAGCTTTTCCCAATATTTCGTATGTAATCAGGAATTTAAACTGTTCTGCTACAAATCTGAGGGCGCGTCCAAGAATATTCCCCTTGTTTCCGGCATGATGCATACTGTTGTCGGTGCCTGCGATAGCCTTTTTGAGGCTTCCAAATACAGATATCAGTGGATTGGCATGTTTCAGTACAGTTTTTAAGCCGGAAGAGAGCGTTTTGATTCCGGAAGCAATATTTTGGGGTGAAAAAGCAGTTTTCAGGGCTCTTCCCAATTTACCAAATACATTGGTGAATGATCTGGCAATATTGGAAAAAGAAAATACAGAAGATATTTTCCTGCCGATACCTGATGCAATAGAACCAATCCCTTTAAATGCCGATCTGGCAACAGAACCGATTCCTTTAAACACAGATTTGGCAACGGACCCGATACCGTTCAAAACAGTTTTAAGAGCATTGGCAATCGGAAATATCTGTTGAATCTGTTTTTTAAATTCGCTGAATGTTCCTGAAGGAAGTGAAATCTGTTCTGCTACTGATTCAAATTTTGAAGCAGATGCTGTAGTCTGGGATAATAATTTATCCATAAGACTTAAACTTCCGTTTTTGCGTCCTATGCTGTCAGCACTGATAAAATTGTCAGAAAACTTTGGGATTTTCGTTGTATTTTTTGTTCCGAAATTTATGTCTCCCAGACTGGAAATATTTTTTTTGATAGAATTTGCTTTCGACCGGATATTTTGGTCTGCAATGTCCCATTGTTTACTCAGGCTGTCTGCCATACTTTTTGATGACATCTGAGCCTGCTTTGTCTCTTTTGAAAAGGAATCTTTCAGGTTGAACCGGCTCATATCTCCCATAACCGATCTTAAGGATTTACCGAATGCTTCCATCTCTGCTTTCAGGGACTGCAGATTTTTTAAGGCGCCATCTGCGCTGGACTCCACCTGTATCTCAAGGGTGTCAATCGTATCAGGCATTTGTTATCACTCCATTCGGATGACAACAATAAAAAGAGCACCAATATGACACAATTTATTGTTGTCAGATTGGCACTCTTAGGCGCTCTGTGATTTATTCGACTATTTTTTGCTTATGATTGTGGCTTTTAAAGAACCATATTTTTTTACACCTGCGGCAGTGAAGCAGTGTTTTGTAATCATTCCCGGATATTTTGCCGAGAAGTTTGCCGCATGCGGGACAGCGTAGTTCTTTCATGCTCAGACCTCAATGGTAAAATCCTGTATCGTAGTTTCAAACACGTTTGCAAGTCTGGCTACGGTATCCAGACGGATATACTTTTGCTTTTCGCCTTTTACGATATCACGGACGGTAGGATAGGAAAGCCCGGAAAGAACTGCAACATCAGCAACACACCAGTGTCGTTTAGCCATGATCTGCTTCATCTTTTCCGTATTGATCGTATACATGCAATGGTTCCCTCCTGCAGATTAAGCGTTGATAAATCCTGCAACAAACGGATTATCAATAGGGCTGAACGAATCGGCCGCCTGTTTTCTCCTGCTGTTTCTGGAATCCGGATTTGCTTTAGCAGGTTTATTCATGTCCGCTACTGCTTCTTTCACGCGGGCATCCATAACAGTCTGCTGGTTCCGGAAAAATGTATCCATATCTCCATCCAGAGAGGCAGCCGCTGTAGCTTCTGCCAGATCACCATAACCCATTTCCGTGTATCGTGCGGCCAGCTTCGCAATATCGCGCTCTCTGGTCAGCTTGTTAATCTCCTGCTGCATATCGTCAACCTGTTCCTGTAAACTTTTTGTGTATGACATGTAAATCACTCCCTTTATGAAAAACGGACTGGAATAGATGCCCTTCTTCCAATCCGCTTTTCTGATTCGTTTGCCGAATCATCTGATGAATGTTCTGAAATTAACTTCAATTTTATTATAACATATGTATAATAAAATTGCAATTAGTATTTAAAATATTTTATATCATAACATAAAAAAACACCACATAAGCGTCTATTAACCGCTCATATGGTTCCCTGATTCTGACTGTTTGCCGACTACAACCCTGACTGTTTTCTGACTGCATGGTGGTTATTCTGACTACAGTTTTGACTGCATATCCTGCAGTTTCCAATACTGTTCTACAATCCATAACAACCTTTGCAAAACCTTTATGTTATCAACATTTCTGCCCATTTTCGATTAAAATCACAGTATCTTCTATATTCATCCCATTTTTAACCAATTCTTAATGAAAACTTTACCTTCATTTAATTTGATTTACCAGCTGGATTTAAAAAATACAGGCTATACTGAAGAAAAAGAAAAATGTGAAGACAAAATGTTTTCTGCTTCGTTCTAATAATCAGAGAGTCAAAGCAGAAATCAAAAATCAAGAGAAAAAGAGAAAACTGTGAGAAAGCGCAGATAGCGATGAGGGAAGAAAGATGAGAGTATTAATTACAACAGAGTGGTATGCTCCGGTTATTAACGGTGTGGTTACTTCGGTTTTGAATCTTCAAAGAGAGCTGGAATGCCGGGGGCATGAAGTGAGAATCCTGACGCTTTCCGGTACGGCCGAATCTTATACGGAAGGTAATGTAACTTATGTGGCTTCGGTCAATGCGGACAGGATTTATCCCCAGGCACGGGTTGCAGTCAATCCATGGAGCGGGGAAATTGAAAAACTAATGAGATGGTGTCCTCAGGTGATTCACTCCCAGTGTGAATTCAGTACATTTTTCATGGCATGCAGAATTGCCGGAGAATTGAATATTCCTATTGTGCATACGTATCATACAGTTTATGAAGATTATACACATTATTTTTCACCTGTGAAGAAATGGGGGAGAGCGGCAGTTGGTGCTTTTACGAGAAAAGTACTGTCACATACCAGGTGTGTGATTGTTCCCACGGAGAAAGTACGGAGGATTCTGCTCCGGTACGGTGTGAACCAGGAAATCAGGGTTATTCCCACCGGTATCGAGATGGAGAGATACAGCAAAGTTCTTTCTGACGGGGAGCGGCAGGAGCTGCGTCGGCAGCTGGGAATTCCTGAACAGGCAGGAACGGCGGTTTTCGTAGGACGGCTGGCCCGGGAGAAGAATCTGGAGGAGATTCTGTCTATGATTTCCATGGCGAAACAGGAAAATTTCCGTCTGTTGGTTGTGGGTGACGGCCCGTACAGGCAGACACTGGAGGAATATGTTAAGAAACGTGGAATCGGGAATCAGGTCATTTTTACAGGCATGGTATCACCGGATGAGGTGTATAAATATTATCAGGCGGGCGATGTATTTGTCAGCGCCTCCACCAGTGAGACGCAGGGTCTGACGTATGTGGAGGCACTGGCAAATGGACTGCCGGCTCTGTGCAGGAAAGATGACTGTCTGGAGGGAGTTATTGAAAATGGTGTTAATGGATGGCAGTATGAGGATTCCATTGATTTTATGGAAAAACTCGGGGAAATACTGGCACCGGAGAACGGAGAACTGCGCAGAAGACTGTCCGTCAATGCCAGAGAAGGAGTCTGCGAACGGTATTCGGCAGCACAGTTTGCAGAAAACATGGAACAGATTTACGAATCAGTTGTGCGGGCAGCAGAGATCGCATATGTACATGCTGTTTAGGAATGTAGGTACAGTCCGGGAATGCATGTGTTGTTAAAGGAATGTATACATTATCTGAAGAAAGGAGAGTTCCATGAAAAAAGTGTCCTGTATCCTGACGGTGGTGAGTCTGGCGGGAATGGCAGCTTTCATTATATACGGGTTGAAAACGGGTATTTTTTATGACGCAGAATCGCTGAAACATTTTATTATGGGTTTTGGTATGGCGGGGGCGCTGGTGTTTGTGATTTTTCAGGCGGTGCAGGTGGTTTTCCCTGTGCTGCCGGGCGGAATCGGATGCCTGGGAGGTGTGCTGATTTATGGAGCATACGAAGGATTCCTTTACAATTATATCGGAATCTGTATCGGTTCTGTGGTGGCTTTTCTGATCGCCAGGTACTATGGACGACCTCTGATTCATAAAATGTTCAGTGAGAAGCTGCAGGAAAAATATATGAAGTGGGTGGATAACAGACATTTTGATAAAATGTTTGCAGCGGCTATTTTCCTTCCGGTGGCACCGGATGATTTCCTGTGTTATCTGGCGGGGACTACAAAAATGAATCTGGGTAAATTTACGGCGATTATTCTTCTGGGAAAACCGCTGGCAATTGCTGCCTACAGCTTTGGGCTGACTGCACTGTTTAACTTCGGAACAACAATTTTCATGGGATAATGAGAAATCCTGACAATGGGATAAACAGAAATCCTGACAATAAGATAAACAGAAATCCTGACAATGGGCTGAAACAGAAAACTGACAATACAATGGGCTGTAAAGGAAATCTCACAACACAAAAGACGAACAGCATATTTTATATCGGAGGTGGACAGGTTGAAAACGCTATTATATACCGGGGATCAGAAGATTGTTGCAAAAAGCGGGGTGGGGGAGGCTCTGCGGCATCAGCGCAGACTGCTGGAGCTTCTCGGATGGGAAGAAACAGGAGACAAAAAAGATGACTATGATGCCGTACATATCAATACGGTTTTCCCGGCTTCCCTGCTTATGAGCCTGCGGGCGCATCAGCAGGGGAAAAAGGTTGTATATTATGCCCATTCCACCATGGAAGATTTTTGTGATTCATTTACGGGAGCCAATTTTGTGGCACCTTTGTTTAAAAAATGGATTACTTTCTGCTACAATACGGGAGATATTATTATCACACCTACAGATTATTCCAGACAACTGCTGGAAAGTGATCATTACAGGATACGAAAGCCGGTTTACAGTCTGTCCAATGGAATTGATACCGGATTCTGGAAACAAGATGAGCAGGCAGGCAGACGTTTCCGGGAAAAATACCACATTTCCAAACAGAAAAAAGTAGCAATTTCCGTGGGACACTATATTGACCGGAAAGGAATCCTGGATTTTATTGAAATGGGCAGGCGGATGCCGCAGGTGGATTTTTACTGGTTTGGGTATACCAGCCTGTATCTGATTCCCGGTAAAATCCGCCGCGCCATCCGCCGTGCTCCGGCCAATGTCCATTTTCCCGGATATGTGAGCAGGGATGAGCTGCGTGATGCTTACTGCGGCAGCGATGTTTTTCTGTTTCTTACCAGGGAAGAGACAGAGGGAATCGTACTGCTGGAGGCACTTTCCTGTGAAATTCCCGTTGTGCTTCGGGACATTCCTATTTACAGTGAGTGGCTGTGGAATGGGGTTGATGTGTATAAAGGAAGAAGTGTGGAGGACTTTACAGACATCACTGATAAAATCTTATCCGGGAGGGTACAGAATCTGACAGTACAGGGGCGGAAGTTGGCTGCGGAACGGGATTTTGGCAAAGTTGCCGGGAAACTGCAGGCGATTTACCGGAAAAGCGGAATCATGGCCGCTATGAAAAACTGCAGGTAAGTCGGTCTACAGAACGTCCTGTTCCAGTGCCAGAAGCTGTTTTTTTACAGGAATTCCGCCGCCGAACCCTGTGAGAGATCCGTCGGCTCCGATTACGCGGTGGCAGGGGATCATAATTAATATGGGATTGTGGTGGCAGGCGCCGCCAACTGCCCGGCAGGCCTTCGGCCTGCCTGTTTTTATAGCAATTTCTTTATAAGTACGGGTTTCTCCGTATGGAATTTCCTGCAGGGCTTTCCATACCTGCATCTGAAAATCTGTTCCGGAAACATGCAGGGGAAGATCAAAATAACGGCGTTTCCCGGAAAAATATTCCATAAGCTCTTCATATGCCCTGTAAATCAGAGGTGTTTCCTGATTCTGTTCCGGGTAAAATGCATGGTTTGTCCGGATTCCTGTGATGGCGGTTTCACCGGCTTCAATGGTGACAGGTCCGACAGGGGTCTGATAAGTCTGGAAGTAAATAGTTGAAATTGTTTCTGACATAGTATCATCCTTTCTTTTTCGACCTGATTATATCACAATCATTCTGACGCTGCAGGTTATTTTACTCCCGGAAAAATGAAATTCTTCCCTGAAAACTGTTATCTAAGATAATAAAAAGTTGTGTATTTTCCTGAAATTAATATAAAAACAAAAAACGATAAATTTTATGCATATATTTTTACAATTCTGTTTACGATATGTAATTGATTCGCAACAATCGGCTTTTTGAAATGTGATATAGTTTTTTACAGTTATAATGTAAATGGTCGGGGAGAGTGCCGGGGGAGGTTTTAGTGTCGTGAGAGAGGTTGTGGAGTCCTTGAGAAACAGAATTGTTTTGCGGGCAGATAAGAGAAACAGAGTGCCGCTGCTTTATGCATTGGTGTTTCTGTTGTTTTTTGCGTGGCTTTTTTTTGATGATATGATTGGAACGATAACTTTCCCGGCCAGTGAAAAAGTGATAGAGGCTAATGTCAGAATGCTGAAAGAGATGGAAGAAAAGGTTCCTCCTGACATTTCCGGTGTCAAAAGGGTTTCAGCGGCTGCAGAAAGTGCGGGGGAAATGACGGATTCGACAGAGGGAGAGAAAAAGTTTGATGTGACAGGTCAGATGAAAATAAAAAAAGAAGAAAGAGAACGAAAGAAAATCATGACCATGAATAACCCGGATATCGCTGTGTTTAATCAGTGGTTTGACGGATGTGCCGTTCTGGGAGATTCTCTGGCGGAAAGTGCGGGGGAGTACGGCTTTCTCAATCAGTCCATTTTATTTGCTGAAATCGGCTGTTCTGTGACAGGGGCGGGTAATCTGGTGGATTCCATGAAAAAGATGTATCCCGGGAAGATTTTTCTTGCTTTCGGAAGCAATGATATGGAAAATTACGGGACAAATGTGGAACGCTTTATTGAGCATTACCGGGAGATGATTTCAGATATTCAGGCGGAACTTCCGGATGCGCAGATTTATGTGTCGGCTGTTCTTCCCATGCAGCAGAAAGCGATAGACAGGGAGCCGAAGCGGAAAAATGTGGAATTATACAACGAAAAACTGAAGAATTTATGTGAAACGATGAAACTGACATTTCTGGATCCGGGTTTTATTCTGGAACAGGATGCCTCTTTATATGAGCCGGATGGGATTCATGCTGTGAAAAATTTTTATTATAAATGGCTGACATATCTGGCAGATATGGCAGGTGTTTCCGGATGAAACGTGAAGAAATGATTTTTATGGGCAGCGGGAAGCATCAAAAGCATCATTTCCGGCTGTCAGGTCTGCGGGCGGCAGAACTGCTGCTTATCGTTTTTCTGTTGATTTATATGATACTGATTTTCCGCACGGGAAACAGCAGAGATGTGGAGATGTCCGTGATTTCGAAAGCTATAGCAGGCGGATGCAGGCTGGACGATCTGGAAGCGGGCGGTTCCGGGGATATGAAACGGTGCTTTCAGATTAATGGATCGGAATATGAAGGATATCTGCTGTATACTTCCGATGATCTGATGAATGTGAATGAACTGCTCATTGTTAAAATCAGGGATGTCAGCCAGTTCAATACTCTGGAGGATGCTGTAGATAAGCGGCTGGAGGATCAGAAGAGAAATTTTCACGGTTACGGCACCGATCAGGAGGAACTGCTCCGGAATGCAATCATAATGGAACGGGGCAGTTACTTTTTTTATGCCGTTTCCGATCAGGCAGAACAGTGGGAGGAGGTATTCCTTTCCTGCATCCGGTAAGATGTACAGGGGGAGATGACATAAAATGGTATTCAGCAGTCTGTATTTTCTGTTTTCATTTTTGCCGCTGGTTCTGTGCTCCTATTATCTGATGCCGGAGCGTATAAAAAATGTAATCCTGCTTCTTGCCAGTATATTTTTCTATGCGTGGGGAGAGCCGGTTTATGTGGTGCTTATGCTGTTCAGTGCGGCGTTTAATTATGTGGTGGGACTGGACCTGGACCGGACTCAGGGGAACGAGAAGAAAATATTATTGTTTTTTGCAGTCAGCGTCAATCTTCTGATTCTGGGATTTTTCAAATATTCTGGTTTCTGCATCGAAATTATCAATTCGATTTTCGGACTTTCACTTACCTGCAGGGAACTGGCGCTGCCCATCGGTATTTCTTTTTATACGTTTCAGTCGCTGTCCTATATTGCGGATGTGTACCGGGGGAAGGTGGAGGCTCAGCGGAATCTTTTGAAATTTGCTCTGTATCTGACCATGTTTCCTCAGCTGATTGCCGGTCCGATTGTTCAGTATTCTGATATTGCGGCACAGCTGGACAATCATCGGGTGACCTGCACAGGGGCCGGGGCGGGGCTGGACCGGTTCATCCGGGGACTTTCCAAAAAAGTGCTGCTGGCCAACAATCTGGGCATGATCTATACCGGCATTCAGGCGGTTTCAGAGCGGTCGGTCCTGACGGCATGGATCGGAATTGCGGCCTATACGCTGCAGATTTATTTTGACTTTTCCGGCTATTCCGATATGGCCATTGGTCTGGGAAAAATGTTCGGGTTCACTTTCAGCGAAAATTTCCGTTATCCGTACATTTCCTGTTCCATTACGGAATTCTGGAGACGATGGCATATTTCCCTGTCCTCCTGGTTTCGTGATTACGTGTATATTCCTCTGGGCGGCAACCGGGTTCCGGTGTGGAAACATATCCGCAACATTCTGATTGTCTGGATGCTTACCGGGCTGTGGCACGGAGCCAGCTGGAATTTTGTAATCTGGGGACTGTATTACGGCGTGCTGCTTCTTCTGGAAAAATATTTTCCGAAGAATTTTTTTATGGAGAAACATTTTACAGAAAAATTTTTTACGAAGGGAGATGCGGACCGGATTCCGCGCTGGATCAGGCAGCTGATCACAATGTTTTTCGTAATGGTGGGCTGGGTATTTTTCAGCAATACCGATCTGTCAGAGGCTGTTCTTTATCTGGGGCAGATGTTCGGTCGCGGAACCTGCGGGATTGTGGATGCGGCGGCGCTGTATGACCTGCGCAGCAATTTTATCCTGCTGCTTGCCGGCTGGATCGCATCGGGACCTGCACCGGCCATCTGGTTTGAAAAACTTGAGGAGAACAGACCGAAAGCGGCGTCAGTTGTGGATGCGGCTCTGTTCTTACTGTGCCTGGCATATCTTGTGTATAGTTCCTATAACCCGTTTTTATATTTCCGCTTTTGAAATAAAGCGGGTTTTAAAGTGTGAGCTTTTAAGGAGTGAATATGAAAGAATCAATCAACAGACAGATATTTTTCCGCCGTCTTGCGGTGATTCTGTTTTTTATTGTGCTGGTGCTCCGGTTGTTTCAGCTGTTTACACCGGATAAAAAATACTCGGAAACGGAGAACCGCAATCTTCAGGCAAGACCGGAGGCAAATCTGACACGGATCGTTTCGGGGAGATATTCCACTGCCATGGAGACATATGTATCAGATCAGTTTCCATTCCGTACTGGGTGGGTTCAGCTGAAAGGGCTGTCAGACCGGCTGATGGGAAAAACAGAATCCAATAATATATTTTTATCTGATAGAGGATATCTTATTGAGAGTTTTATCTCTCCGGATCGGAAAGTCTGCCAGGACCGGCTGAAAAAACTGAAACAGTTTGTGCAGAGTCAGAAGAAACTGAAGCAGTATATGCTGATTGCACCGACAGCGGTCAGTATTTACCGGGATCTTCTTCCTGAATTTGCACCGGCTGGTGATCAGGATGCTTTTCTGGATCAGCTGAAAACAGATGCAGAAGATGCGGGAATCACATTTGTGGATGTGCGTGATGCTTTCCGGTCAGCAGAGGAAACGCAGCTTTATTACAAGACGGATCATCACTGGACAACGGACGGAGCGTATCTGGCTTACCGGCAGTTTGCACAGGCAGCCGGGCTGAAGGAAACGGCAGTTTCGTATCAACGGATGCTGGTTACGGATTCTTTCAGGGGCACCATGTCGGCTTCCAGTGGTTTCAGAATGTGGGAAAAGGAGAAGATGTATATTTACCTGCCTGAAAAAGGTGGGGTGGAATATGCCGTCAATTATGTATCCGAAGGTTTGAGATCCGCATCTTTCTATGAAACGGACAAGCTGGATGTACGGGATAAATATGCCGTTTTTCTGGGGGGAAACCATTCACTTGTAAAAATCACCACTGCAGCAGGCAGCGGAAAGGTCCTTCTTCTTCTGAAGGATTCCTACGCCAATTGTTTTGTGCCTTTTCTGGCAGAGCATTATGATAAGATACTGATGGTTGATCCGAGATATTATTATGATGATCTGAAGCAGCTGATCTCATCGGAAAAGGTAACGGATGTGCTTTATCTGTATAACGCCAATGGATTTGCACAGGACACTTCGCTGGCAGATGTTCTGGAGAACGCTGCCGGCGAAGCATCGGAAAAATAAAATCAGACAACAGAATCCGGTCAGTACAGAACGGATTTATCTGATCATGTCAAGAATGGTCGCCTTCGGCTGAACGCCGATTGCCTGTCCGGTGGTTTTACCGTCTTTCACAACAACCAGGGTGGGAATGCTCATAACACGGAATTGCTGCGCCAGCTCGGGCTGTTCGTCCACATTGATCTTGCCTACCTTGATGGAAGGATTCTCCTCTGCGATTTCATCCACCAGAGGAGACAGCATACGGCAGGGACCGCACCAGGCAGCCCAGAAATCCAGCAGAACTGTCTTGTCGGAATGCATTACTTCACTGTCAAAATTATCCTTTGTAATCGTTAAAACACTCATATTTGAAACTCCTTTCGATTGTGGCAGCTGTTCTGGACCGCAAAGCCGGCTGTGAACAGCTGAAAATATACCTGAAAGTAATTGGATATATTAAGTCCGGTTTCCCTCTGGGAATAGTATAACCGCAAATAAAAGAATTATCAACAGTAACAGTGTATTATTTCAGAACCTGGCTTTCATTGAGCACAAGTGTGCTGTAGAGAAACAGTACGTCACAGTCTGTGAAATCCACATAATCTCCCAGAAGAGATGGTGCAATATACCGGGTGTCCACAAGGGTGATTTTCGAGCAGCTTCTGATAAACCAGGGGGTCAGAGCGGAGCCGAAGGAGTCCCGGAATATGACAAGTTCTCTGTCGTTTCCGGCTGCGGGATTTTCGATTGTGAGAACTGCAGCGGCGCCGGAGAGGAAAAATTCATAGGGGTCTCTGCCGTGGAGCTTTTCAAAATCGTATACCCCGCCTGTGGAGCCGGTTTCCGCGTTGTATACGACAGCAGCTGATATGGAGTCATCTGTGATATACCGTATTCCGTCCGGTGGAAGCGGCAGAGCCGACTGACCGTAATAAACTCCGTAAAAATCAGCATCCGTTTCATTGACAGTATACTGTTCAGAAGTATCGTATTGCCCGGAAACAGTATATTGTCCAGACAGACTGAATCCCAGGCAGGAGGCCAGCTTTTCAGCTGCAGGTAAGATGGATTCCTGGCGCCAGTGGGTATCGGTCCTGTAATAATCATTTATTGAAAGCGTATCCATAATGCTGCAGTACCGGGCGTACGGCATATTTTCTGTCAGCAGTTTTTCCAGCTGCCCGTAATCCATGGAGGGATAGCCGTTGGCTTTACTGAGATAGTACCCTTTGTCCGGTACAATGGAGACAATGATTTTGTTGCTGCCGGTGAGAAGAGAGTCATGGATTTCTCCGAATTTTTCAGCGGCATTGAGAACGGAATTTTCGTTGAGCGGATAAATAATCTCTGCAGCGGAGCCATTTTCAATATAGATTCCGTTGTTATCCCTGAGCCGGAAAAAATCATATCGGGCGATGGCTTTTATCCTGCGAAATCCGTCGCGGAGAGGAAACTGGTCGAGAGAATAGTCCTCAAATTCTTTCATGAATTTTCCGTTCAGGAGTGTTTCTGCCGAAAACTCCGGGAATCCGGCAAGACGGCGGCGCTCACTTTCGGAAAAATCATTGTCCGGTGAGAGGAGGCTGGCTGCCGAAAGAGCAAGAATCAGAACAGCCACGGCAGCAACTGTGCAGACATTGTAAAACCTGCTGCCCGGCAGGCCGTTATCAGGAGCTGCATCGTCTGAAAAGCCGTTATCCGGAACTTCATTGCCCGGAAAGCCATTATTTGCAGCTTCATCGTTTGAGAAATCAGTATTCAGAGCCGGTCACCTCCTTCAGAATCGGAAATAGAGGAACGGGTTGAAAGAACCGTCCACAAGGTAGGCTGTTACAAGGATGATAATACCGCACAGCCATGCGGTGTGCAGCAGAGCTGAGAATTTCCCGGCTTTCCCATCTGTTCCCTCCTTTTGGTTCCTGAGTTTTGTGGAAAGGATACGGAAAAGCGGGGTTGCACCGAGGATGCCGACAATGAAAATGACAGCGTAGCTTCTCAGATAATAGAGGGTTTCGGCTGTGACAGGGGGCAGGGAGACCAGGCCGAACATGGCACCGAGATCTGAAGCTGCCGTACCCATATCGGACGCATTAAAAATAACGAAGCCGATGATTACGAAAAACATTACATAAAAATGCTGTATAAAAACAGGAAGCCGTTCCACTGTATTTTTCAGAAACATTTTTTCAGAAATGAGAAGTACAGCATACATGAGTCCCCAGACGATAAACTGCCAGTCTGCTCCGTGCCAGAAGCCTGTCAGCATCCAGACGAAGAAAATATTGAAAATATGGCGTGCCTTCGAAACCCGGTTTCCGCCCAGGGGGATATATACGTAATCCCGGAACCAGGTTCCCAGGGAAATATGCCACCGCCTCCAGAATTCCGTGATACTCTTTGAAATATAGGGATAATCGAAGTTTTCCGGAAACCGGAAACCGAAGATGCGGCCCAGGCCAATTGCCATATCGGAGTAACCGGAAAAGTCAAAATAAATCTGGAGAGTAAAGGCTGCTGCGTAAATCCAGTAGAAAAGTATGGATTTTTCACCGGATGCCCGGAAAATGCTGCACAATTCCCCGAAGGAGTTGGATATCAACACTTTTTTGCCAAGACCTGCAACGAAACGATCCACGCCCTGAGCTGCTGTTTCAATGGTGTGTTTCCGTCTGGCGAGGGCGGCACTGATATCGGTATAGCGGACGATGGGCCCGGCTATGAGCTGAGGAAAAAGCGCGGTATAAGCAGCGAAATCAATTATGTTTTTCTGAGCCTTTGCTTTTCCCAGATAGACATCTGCAGTGTAGCCGAGTATCTGAAAGGTATAGAAACTGATTCCTATAGGCAGAGAGAGTTTCAGAAGGGGAAGGGAAGAATGGGTTAAGGCATTAAAATTACCGATAAAGAAATCCGCGTATTTAAAATACCCCAGAAGCCCCAGACTGATGGCAGCAGATCCGGTCAGAAAAAATACCGCAGTTTTGCTGCCGCGGTATTTTTCCAGGGCCAGACCGCAGAAATAACCTGTAATAATGAAGAAAATCATCAGAAACACATAACGGGGTTCGCCCCATGCATAAAAGATGAGACTGAAAAACAGGAGAACTGCATTTTTAAATTTCTCCGGTGCGATGAAATAGCAGATCATCACCGCCGGAAGAAAATAAAAAAGAAAAGGTACGCTTGAAAACAGCATATTATTTTTCGAGAACCAGATCGGGTTCCCCACCGCACACAGCAGTGAAGGCAGCCTGGATTTCATCCACGGTTACCGTGTCTGCAAAGGCACTGTCTACCATAAAAAGGACAACGAGATCACCTCTGGTCATAACCTTAAGACAGTCCGCCTCGACACAGATCCATTTTCTCCGGTCAATTCCGTCAAGCATTTCTTTTGCCACATCTTCGGTATCTGTTGCGTCTTTTACTCTTACCACAGCAAGCGAATATGCCTGGGACCCCATCATGGGCTCGGAGACAGCAGCTTCTTTGACTTTGGAAGCATCCCCAAGACCCAGATTATACTGAACGGCATCGGCGGATTCCAGATCGATATCGGTGGTCATAAGGTTAAGATCTATGGATTTTTCTGCATAGATTAAGTCGATAATTTCACCGGGAGTTCCGGCAGGAGCGCTGCTTTGAGCATCGGCAGCCGTGCTGCTCTGATTACCGGCGCTGCCGGTGTTATCGGTGCTGCCGGCGCCTCTGCCGCAGGATGCAAAGCTGAAAACAAGCATGGATGCAATAAGAATTACGGTAAAAATTTTTTTCATGATCAAAATTTCCTTTCTCTTGTAGTATGGATGTTTTCACTCAGGTTATGTATTATTTTCCGGCCCGTTCGTCCCAGTATGTACAGTCATTTCTTCCGATGATTTCGGATGTAAACGGTGTTCCGTCGTTCTTCTTATAATGCTTTGTGGCACGCAGAACATATCCGGAGCCGACATAGACGATAGGAACGTTGAAGAACACGATCAGGATGTTGCCGAGGTCGGAAAATGCCCACAGGTTGCCCAGTTCCAGGCCGGCGATGTTGCACAGGATACCGAATGCGGCTACGAACAGGGCGATGCATCTGATCACGTTGATAAAAGTATTGTCTTTGCGGATACGGTTTGCTGCGATTTCGGAGAAGCTGATCATGCCCAGCAGGCAGGTGTATGCAAACATGCAGAAGCATAAGGTGATCAGGAAGGTAACGATGGCGTTGGCGGAAGTTCCGGGCGTCAGCGCTGCAATGGATTCCGTAAATTTGGGAAGTTTATCCATGCCGGCCCATGCCTCTGCATTGGGTCCGTCCCAGCAGTGTGCCATAACCACAACAAAACCGGAAAGAGTACAGATCACGATGGTATCGAGAAATACACCGATGGATGCCAGGATACCCTGTTCACAGGGATGGTTGGCATCTGCAGCTGCAGCCGACATGGTAATGGTACCCTGACCGGCTTCGTTGGACATCAGGCCTCTCTTGACACCCTGTGCCAGTACGGTACCGAACATTCCGCCGAAGAATGCTTCCGGCTTAAATGCACCGCTGAATACGGCTTTGAAGAAATACGGTACGGAACCCAGATTCAGGATGATCAGCACAAGAACGGTCAGGATGTACAGAACTGCCATGACGGGAACCATCTTGTCGGTCCATCTGGTAACTTTTTTGATACCGCCGAAGGCGATTAATGCCGTTGCAATAACGATGATAGCTCCCACAATATAATAAAAAGCGGAATCTGTGGGAATGGTGGCGCCGGTTACGATTTCGGCCATTCTGCCGAAGGATGAAACCACGTTGAAGCCCTGTGCAGGAAGGCAGCAGAGGGCGTAAAGAATATAAAGCAGAGACAGGAAGACACCGATCCATACTTTATTGCCAAGCAGCTTTCTTCCATAAAAAGGAAGACCACCAATAAATTCATCGTCTTTCTTTTCTTTGAATATCTGAGCCAGAACGCCTTCCATGTAGGCTACGGCCATTCCGAAGAAAGCGGAAATCCACATCCAGAACAGAGCGCCGGGGCCCCCAACCGCAATTGCTCCCGTTACACCGATGATATTGCCCGGTCCCACACGCATGGCGGAACTCAGAAGAAATGCTGCCAGCGGTGAAATACCGGTATCCACCGTTCTTTTCTGCGTCATGATCCGGATCCCCTTCCGGAAATTGGTTACCTGTATAAATCCGAGCCGGAAACTGAAAAAGATGCCGGAGCCCAGAAGCAGAATGATGGCAAATGAAAAATTGCCGAGAATGGGAATGGATGAATACCATTCAAAGTTTGTCGGGAAATCCCATAAAAAATCGGATAACGGCCCAACAAATGAAAAAATACCATTGATTGATTCAAAAATACCCTGCATAATGAATCTTCTCCTTTACTTTTTTTACCGCTCCGGGTCAGGCCCGGAGTTGTTGTTCCTTTATTGTACCAGATACGGGGGTGTTATAGAAGTGAATTTGAAAAAAATAAATCCATCCAAAATACTCAAGAAATTATTATGAAACCTTCATTTACAATTTTTCCGCTTTCCAGTTCCCGTACAGCGTTCAGTACGACGGTCTGTTCCCTCCACAGCTCCCTGTCTTTGTGCATATGACCGAAGTACCATCTGTCATAGGAAACTGTTTCTGCCACCCACTGCAGGAAGCTGGAAAGCGGTTTTTCATGGGGTTCGGTGAGGCTGAGCATTTTCGGGTAATAATCTCCTGCGAAGAAGGGAAGTGTGTCCTCGGGAGAGGCGTGGGTCAGAATATAGTTAACCTGATAATCTGCATTGAGGAGGTTGTCCCGCGCCTCATCGTATTCCGCTTCGCACGGCATCTCTGCGGGAAACCAGTCATAGCCTTCCACACGTCTGGCAGCGTCAAATGAGTAACCTCCGCCCATGGTGAAGATCCGTTTATTGTCCAGCTCCGGTACCGTATAGATCTGCCCGCGCATGAGATGGCGGATATTTTTCCGGATTCTGTGAACCCTGCCGCCGTTCCAGATTTCTGTGGGATACTCTGTGTTCAGGCGGTCAAAATTCTCATGATTGCCGTCCACGAAACAGATGTCATAACAGCTTCGTTCCTGTTCGATCCAGTCCATAAACTTTTCTTTCGCTTCATTGGGTTCAAAGATGAACCCCCAGTCACCTGAAACAATAATTACATCACCCTGCTTCAGACAGGGATCAATCAAAGCTTTGTATCGGTCAATGTTGCCATGTGTGTCTCCGGTCACATACCACATGCAGATCACCTCCATTCATAAAAAAATGCCGTCCGTAAGATGCGGGCGCATACTGATATTACAGCTGCATATACAAAATTTATCGCCGGACTTATACTATATCACAAAAAACTCTATATATCTACATGGAAATATGGGGAGTTTAGAGATGAAAAATCGAAATCAGTAAAACTGGAAGTCTGACCGCAACTATGCTACAATCATAAGATACAAGGGAAAAACCGGTTGCAGAATATGATTGCAGGTATGTCCAAAAAAGCGGACAACAGAAAGGAAAATAATTATGGGATTAATTAAAGCGGGTATCGGTGCTCTTGGAAGCACCATGGCAGATCAGTGGAAGGAATTTTTTTACTGTGAGGCTCTGGACAAAGACATTATGGTGGTAAAAGGACGGAAACGTGTTTCGGGCCGTTCTTCCAATACAAAAGGTAATAACAATATTATTACCAACGGTTCGGGTATTGCCGTAGCGGACGGTCAGTGTATGATGATCGTGGAGCAGGGCAAGATCGTGGAAGTATGTGCGGAACCCGGTGAATACACCTACGATACGTCTACGGAACCCAGTATTTTTTCAGGGGATCTGGGAGACAGCATTAAAGCCACATTCCAGACTATCGGCAGACGTTTCACATTCGGAGGCGATACGGCCAGGGATCAGCGTGTGTATTACTTCAACACGAAAGAACTGATCGGCAATAAATTCGGTACGCCGAATCCGATTCCCTTCCGTGTGGTAGACCGCAATATCGGGCTTGATATCGATGTGTCCGTCAGATGTTCCGGCGTATATTCCTACAGAATTTCCAATCCGCTGCTGTTTTATACCAATGTCTGCGGAAACGTGGAACAGGAATACAGCCGCGAAGAAATTGAAAGCCAGCTGAAGCCGGAGTTTATCAGTGCTCTGCAGCCGGCATTTGCCAGAATATCGGAACTGGAGATTCGCCCCAGCGCTCTGCCGGGTCATGCGGAGGAACTGTCAGAGGCGATGAATGAGGCTCTGACCAGAAAGTGGAGAGAACTGAGGGGGCTTACCGTTGTGTCCGTCGCCATGAATTCGATTACTCTGCCGGAAGAAGACGCGGAGATGATCAAACAGGCACAGCGCACGGCGATCATGCGGGATCCCACCATGGCGGCAGCAACCCTTGCAGGTTCACAGGCTGATGCCATGAAAGCGGCAGCAGACAATCCCAACGGAGCCATGATGGGCTTTATGGGGATGGGCATGGCACAGCAGGCAGGCGGCATGAATACCCAGAATTTATTTGCCATGGGCCAGCAGCAGAAGGCAATGGAACAGCAGCAGGCCATGCAGCCGAGACAGCAGGCAGCTGCCGCAGCGGGAAGCTGGCAGTGTACCTGTGGAGCAACTGTAAGCGGCAAATTCTGTCCCGAATGCGGAACAAAGAAACCGGAGCCTGTACAGTCAGGCGCATGGAAGTGCAGCTGCGGTACAATGGCAACCGGCAGATTCTGTCCCGAATGCGGTTCTCCCAAACCGGCTGACAACAGCTGGACCTGTTCCTGCGGTTCGGTAAATAAGGGCAGATTCTGCTCCAACTGCGGGGCAAAGAAACCGGCAGGTGTACCGGTTTACCGCTGCGATAAATGCGGCTGGGAACCTGCAGATTCTGCGCATCCTCCGAAATTCTGCCCGGAATGCGGCGATCCGTTCAATCAGAACGATATGTGCTGATGGAGGGATAGAGGATGTCTGATATCATGGAATATAAATGTCCTGCCTGCGGCGGCGCCATGGAGTTTGACAGTAAAAGTCAGAAGATGAAGTGCCCGTACTGCGATTCGGAGATGTCTGTGGAAGAATTTCAGCAGATGCAGCAGGGAAAAGAGGCAGGCAAAGCAGCAGATCAGCAGGAAACTGCGGCGGGTCAGCAGGGCCCGGCGGGCGGAGGCAGCTGGGAAGCGGCAGGAGATGGACAATGGCGGGAAGGCGAAACAGACGGCATGCGTGTGTATGCCTGCCAGTCCTGCGGCGGAGAGATTGTGGCAGAAGAAAGCACAGGCGCCATGACGTGCCCGTACTGCGGCAACCGGGTTGTCATGAAGGGACAGTTTTCCGGAGATATGAGACCGGATTATATCATTCCGTTCAAGCTGGACAAAAAGGATGCGAAGGAAGCCTATCACAGGCATCTGCAGGGAAAAGCATTTCTGCCGGGAGTATTCAAAAGTGAGAATCATATTGATGAGATCAAAGGCGTTTATGTACCGTTCTGGCTGTTTGATGCCGATGTGCAGGCATCCATTGATTATAAAGCAGAACGGGTTGAGGTGTGGGAATCCGGCGATACGGAATATACGCAGCATGAATATTTCGTGGCTCAGAGGGCCGGAAATATCAGTTTTCAGCGGATACCGTCTGACGGCTCCCGAAAGATGGATGATACGCTGATGGAAGCCATCGAACCGTACCGGTTTGAAGATGCGGTTCCTTTTCAGCCGGCTTATCTGGCGGGCTATGTGGCTGACCGTTACGATGTGGACATGGAAAACTGCATGCAGCGCGCAAGGGAAAGAATCTGCCAAAGTACTGAAATCTCATTTAAGAATACCGTTGAAGGCTATCATACCGTTATACCTGCACAGAGCAATATCAACATTTTAAATGCAAGATATTCCTACGTGTTGTATCCGGTGTGGATGCTCAATACCACATGGAATGGCGAAAAATATACATTTGCCATGAACGGGCAGACCGGTAGGATGGTGGGCGATCTTCCTGCGGATAAAGGTGCTTTCTGGAAATATGTTGCATCGAGAAGCGTGGTTTTCGGGGCAGTTCTGTATGCCCTGATGTGGCTTGTGATGTTGATATAGGAGGGAAAAACGGATGAGAAAACGAATATCTGCGGCAATATTGATGCTGCTGCTTGTTTCAGTCATGTTTTTTCCCACATCAGCCATGGGCGGATCAGACTCCGGTGCGGCAGGGCTTCTGCTGGAAACAGGAGAAACAGGTGATGTACTTACGAATGCGGCCATGCAGCCGCGTCTGGTGGATGCGGCGGATATCCTCAGCGACAGTGAAGAAGCACAACTGCTTGCAAAGCTGAATGAAATCAGTGAGCGACAGCAGTGTGATGTTGTTGTGGCAGCGGTGGCAAGCCTGGAAGGAAAAACAGCTCAGGAATATGCCGATGATTTCTATGATTACAACGGCTATGGTTTCGGGGAAAACAGAGATGGTATTATCCTGCTTATCAGTATGGAAGAACGCAGCTGGTATATCAGTACCTGCGGCTATGGCATCACTGCATTTACCGATGCCGGAATCGAATATATGGAAGATAAATTCTTATCACCCCTGAGCGACGGTGATTACATCAAAGCATTTACAACATATGCTGAGCTTTGCGATGATTTTATCACTCAGGCGAAAAAAGGTGAGCCTTATGATACGGGAAATCTTCCCAAAGGCAGCGTATCTCCCATCTGGATTGTGGGAGATCTGCTGATCGGATTTGTAATTGCCTTTATCCTGGGTTCAGCAAAAAAGTCAAAGCTTAAATCTGTAAGAAGGCAGAGGGCAGCGCAGGATTATGCGGTTCCGGGCAGCATGATGCTGATGCTGCATCAGGATCATCTGGTAAACAGAACGATGACTACAAGGAAAATCGAGAGAAACAGCGGAGGCAGCGGAAGCAGCACTCATGAAAGTTCATCAGGAACGACTCACGGAGGAGCAGGCGGAAGCTTTTAGTATAAAAACAAAACAGATTCGAAACATGCCATTCACCTCATGTTTTGAATCTGTTTTTCTATTCGGATCTGTTTTTTAATCTCTTGAACACTTCTCGGCATCAATTGCCAGCACAAACATCAGCGCATAAAGTGCATCCTGCGGATTGCTGACATCAATCACATAAGTATCTGTCATGTGGAAAAGTTCTTTGCTGATACAGGCAATGGGACGTCCGTTTCGATCAGCAATATTGTAATCCCATTCCATGAAAGTGCCGTCAATATGCCATCCGTTGTAATCAATATTGTAACGAGGCTGAAAGAAAGAAAATTCCTTGCTGATGCATCCGATATAATTGCCTCTTTCGTAAATCTCAAATCCGGGAAGGAATGTCAGTACCTTCTGAACAACCATGCCGACTTCATTGCCGCCGGCATCGTAGATTACAAGTTTATGTCCCCAGGAAAGCTTTCCCTCTACAGTGTATGCAACATTACCTGCTTCATCATAGATATCATAACTGTCGAACCAGGAGAAAAATCTCTGCTTAAATAATAATTTCATATCATTCACCGCTTTCTGTATAATTTACTATACTGTCTTGATTATGATACAGGGATTTCAGGAACGTGGAACGCGAAGAAATCCATTTATATCATGACGTCAAATTTATTTGGCGCTGTCGTTATATTTATAATAGCAGCTTTTTAATCCCTTAACACAGAAAGGCTCTTTCTTTTTAATTTTTTAAACTTGTATATGTTATGATACAAAAATTGAAATGCAATGTTTCAAATATTTTGGAAAAGAAAATGTGAAGGAGGACAATGTTTTGGCAAAAGAAAAATACCTGTCAAAGGAAAAGCTGATTGACCTTATCTATGATGTGACAGGCAGCATTTTATATTCCATTGGAATTTATACATTTGCTACAATGGCAGATTTTGCTCCAGGTGGACTGACTGGCGTGGCTCTGATTATGAATCATCTGTGGAATCTTCCCATTGGAATTATGACCATACTGCTGAACATTCCTTTTGTTATATGCAGTTATAAGGTGGTGGGAAAAAGATTCCTGCTGAAAACGACAAGAACTATGCTGTTGTGTACATTTTTTCTGGATATTGTTTTTCCGATGCTTCCTGTCTATACAGGATCTAAATTCATTGCAGATGTTTATTCGGGCGTTTTCCTGGGGGCAGGACTTTCTATGTTTTATATGCGTGGTTCTTCCTCAGGCGGCACAGATTTTCTTACCATGACGGTTAAAGCTATGTATCCGCATCTGTCAATCGGGGCAGTGACTATGACGATTGATCTGGCTGTTATTCTTTTAGGATGGCCGGTATTTGGTAAAGTAGACGCTGTCCTTTATGGACTGGCGGCTACGTTTATTACCTCGTTGGTGATAGACAAGATCATGTATGGTTCAGGAGCAGGTACCCTTGCGATTATCATTACAAATAAGGGGCAGCTTGCTGCGGAAAAAATCAGTGAGATTACAGGAAGAGGTTCCACGTGCATTCCGGCAGTGGGTACTTACACCGGTCAGAATCGGGATGTGCTGTTGTGTGCCTGTTCCAATTCACAATCGTATGTAGTAAAAAAGGCCGTACACGGAATCGATCCGGATGCTTTTGTCATGCTGACGGAAACCAGTCAGGTATTTGGTGAAGGATTTGTGAAAGACCATTGATATTCGGTTAATTTCAGGAGGTAAGGTATATGGACTTATATCATAAAAAAAGAAGTAAGATTTGCAGGTTTCTACCAGTTTTTACAGCGGTATTCACCAGTTTACAACTTTTTGAACAAAAAAATATCGCACAGGGACTTTCTGATGTATAATAAGTTTGCGACTATTACAAAGGAAGGTGACCCTGTACGACAAACTCATTATACAACGAAAAGAACCTGATTGGTAGACTTCATCGATATTTTTTTACTTATTTTGAAACTTTTTCCGCACCTACGGCAGATACTCTGTTTTTACTGGTGCTTTCCATACTGGCTATGGAATCCGCTCATTCGATCCGTTTCCTG
>JALFLM010000194.1 GCA_022774705.1 Lachnospiraceae bacterium
AAGCGCATGCTCTGAATCACCTCCATACATTCCTCATATTTAAGAACATATGTTGCTTCATTCCCTTTCGGCCTGGTCATGTTCTGGTGATCATAGGAATCCATCAGATCAAGAGCATTACTATATTTGTGAACTACCCATTGTTTAAAGCCAATGGGCTTCCTGCTTCATCGACCTCGTAACCTACTATCTCCACAGACGTTAATTCGGGCAGTCCCTGCCCTATATATTTTTTATGCTATATGTCTTAATCCCTCTACCAGTATATTCTTCGCTGCATTAATATCCCTATCATGCTTTGTTCCACACTCTGGACATATCCATTCTCGTACCGACAAATCTTTTGTATCCGGATTCTGATACCCACAAACGGAACATAATTGACTACTGGCATAAAATGTATCTATTTTGATATATTTCCTGCCATTCCATTTTGCCTTATACTCTAACTGTCTTGTCAGCTCATACCACGATACATCACTTATGGCTTTTGCCAAATGATGATTCTTTACCATATTTTTTATCTGTAAATTTTCCGAAACTATCACTTGGTTTTCGCTGATAATCTCATGAGACATCTTGTGCAGATAATCTTTTCTGGTATTTGTTACTTTCTCATGGCATAATGCTATCTTTTTCCTGGTTTTGTAGTAATTTTGACTTCTCTTTTCTTTGTGTGCTAACTGCCTTTGCAATTTTACCAGTTTCTTCTCATATTTCTTGATCGTTTTTGCATTTTCGTATTTCTTCCCATCGGATGTAATGCATAAATCTTTAATTCCTAAATCTAATCCTGTATTATGATTGGTATGTTGTAGTTCTTCATGCTCTGTTTCCACCAATATTGATACATAATACTTTCCACCTGGTGTCTGCGATACTGTTGCAGACTTTATCTGCCCACTGAAATTTCTATGCAGTTTTGCTTTTACTTTCTTTAATTTAGGCAGTTTTATTTTGACATTCTCAAAATCTACCGCTATATTGCCATTTGTAAAATTCGTTGTGTATGATTTATGGCTGTCATGTTTACTCTTAAACTTCGGGTAACCTGCATGTTCTTTAAAAAATTTATGATATGCAGAATCCATGTTATAAATTGCGTTAGTCAGGGCAAATTTATCCACTTCCTTAAGCCATTCGTAGTCCTTCTTTAATTCCCGATTGCAGTAATTATTACAGTCTGTTTTGCTGACAGACTTTTTCTCTTTCTCATAGATTTCTTTCCTATATGCTAAAGTATGATTATAAACAAAACGACAACAGCCAAATGTTTTTGCTATTTGTGCTCTCTGCTCATTATCAGGATATATTCTGTATTTATATGCTTTTAACATCAACGAACACCGCCTTGCCTGTTGTTATCCTTGATTTTCTATGTATTTTCGGAGCATTTCTTCTGAAACGTTCCCACACTGCTCGCAAAATATCCATCCGTCCAAAAGGTATGCTCTTTCCATAAATGTTTTCTCTAATAATTCGGATATTTTTCCAAATATGATATGTTGACGAAAATAATATGGTACTGTAATAAATACTTGTGTCTGTTCTTTGATTTCCATGTTCCCATAACGAAAGTATAACATAAGCCACCACTTTTGGCTACCTTAACCCACCGTCTAAAGCCAGTGGGATTGCGGTAGCCTTATTTCAATCAGCCGATAAGTTCCGTTCTTCGGAACATAGGCATCCAGAACCAGCCTTTCACCATCTGGTCTCTGCAGTTTTACAGTAAAGGCCTCAATTGCCTCTTTTAACATCTGATCCCCCCATCTCCACTCTTTATAAATACCGATAGTTCATAAATCCATTTCCCCGAGAGCAGCTATTTCCAAGCCCTGCTCCCAGCGCGAAATACCATAACTCCTGTGCAGTCTCATTTTTCCCAGTAATAAAGCTGATCTTATCTCCGAGAAGCGTAATCCCTTTATAATCACAGCGCACCGGCTTCCGGTTTTTAAATTCCATCAGCTCATACAGCTGAAAATTCTCATCCAGCTTTTTCCCGGTAAAATGATTATATTTTTTTATCAGATTGACTTTAAGCCACTCCTCATACTGATCCAGACTCATATGGGTACGCCAGTACCCATAATCCGGATCTTTCATAAGAATGGGGGTCAGAGAATATACACACTCCAGCATCTTCTTCGTGATGATCTTCAAATCCCCTCCCCGCCCGTACACTTCACCGGTTCTTTGATAAGGCAGCATCTGAGAAAAATATTCCGCCAGATCCTGCTTCACGGTACGTATCCTTACCGTATATACTTTACCGGCCTCATAAACTCTGCTGCTTTCAAAGGGATAAGGCAGATCAAAGCAGTAGTATTTAAACTCTCTGCTTTTATGAAAATCCAGGTAATCCTCCCGCTTTCCCAGCGCCCTGTCAATATAGCCCGAAATGACCTCAGCAGCTTTCTCGTGATTTAAAGGATTTCTGAAAGAAACCCGGCATTGATACTCGAAAACAAGCATATAACCCTCCTTATTTTGAATATGGAACACATCTAAAAATCCCCCGGAAATCTCCATAATCATGAATTTCCCGGGGGGATTTTTACTCCATATCAGATTTTTCTTTATCCAGATTCTGCAGTTTATGATTTATCATCTATCCTGCAGATATCCCTTTTCAATCTCTTATCTTGTCAGTTCCAGATACAGATCCTTGTACTGTTTTGCGGAATTCTCCCAGGAAACATCCTTATCCATATCTCGCTGTACCATCTCATCCCAATGCCAGCGATCTGTGAAGAATACTGTCTTTGCTCTGTTGATGGCATCCAGCAGCAGGCCTGCTTCATAGCGGTCAAATGTGAAGCCGTTGCCTGTATGGAAGAACATGTTGTAGGGTTCAACCGTATCCTTTAAGCCGCCGGTTTCGCGGACGATCGGAATGGTACCGTAGTGCATTGCGATCAGCTGTGTCAGGCCGCAGGGTTCAAACTGTGAAGGCACCAGAAAAGCATCTGCTCCTGCATAGATTCTGTGAGCTCTTGTCTCATCGTACATGATGTTGGAGCAGACATTGCCCTTATAGGCATTTTCGTAGTAACGGAAAGAATCTTCATAAACATCATCACCGGTACCCAGTACAACAACCTGTGTATGCTCATCCATGATATAAGGCATGATTGAATTCACCAGGTCGAGACCTTTCTGATTGGTCAGTCTGGAAACCAGACCGATTACGAACTTGTGATCATCCTGAACCAGTCCCAGTTCCTCCTGTAATCTGCGTTTATTTTCTCTCTTCTTATCCAGAACATTGGTAATATCATAATTCTCATATAATCTGGAGTCTGTGGCAGTGTTCCAGATATCGCAGTCGATACCGTTAACAATACCTCTTAACTTGCCGGAATGATATCTCATATGCGCATCCAGATTTTCACCATAGTATGCGGTCTGAATTTCGCCTGCATAAGTACCGCTTACAGTTGTGATGATGTTGGAATAGGTCAGGCCGCCTTTTAACATGTTGGCATCCTTGTAGCCCACTTTCAGTGCATCCTTGTTAAATACATAATCCGGCAGTCCTGACCAGTAACGGATCGTAGGGATATCGTAAATACCCTGGAAACGTAAATTATGTATGGTCAGAATTGACTTTGCAGTGGTCAGTTTTGTATTGACAAACAGGGTTCTCAGATATACCGGAACAAGAGCTGCCTGCCAGTCATGGCAATGGATAACATCCGGAATCCAGTCCATATAGTTCAGTGCAGCCAGTGCAGCCTTTGCAAAATAGCAGTACTTCGGAATATCATCGATCAGGTTTGTATACGGATTGCCGCCGCTGAAGAATTCTTCATTGTCAATAAAATCATATACAACGCCGTCCCATACATATTCCATGATACCTACGTAATAGGATCTGCCGTCAGCACACAGGTTCATCTGGAAAGATCCCCTGTATATCATCTTCTCCTGATATTTCCAGGGAATGCATTTGTAGCGTGGAAGGATAACCTTCACGTCACAGTTCTGTTTTACCAGAGCCTTGGGAAGCGCATACATAACGTCACCCAGACCGCCTGTTTTAACGAAAGGATAGCACTCTGAACCGATAAATGCGATACTTGTTCTGGGCACCGCAGGGATTTCAGGCTGCGGTTCCTCTGCAGGTTCTGCTTTGGTGGCTGCTGCTTCCGCTTCTTTTACTTCTTCTACAGGTTCTGCTTTGGGGGCTTCTGCTTCCGCTTCTTTTACTTCTTCTACAGGTTCTGCTTTGGGGGCTGCTGCTTCCGCTTCTTTTACTTCTTCTGCAGATTCTGCTTTGGGGGCTTCTGCTTCCGCTTCTTTTACTTCCTTCACAGGCTCTGCCTTGGGAGCTGCTTTCTTTCTGGTAGCTCTCTTCTTTACAGGTTCTGCTTCAGGAGCCTCTTCCTTTTCTGCTTTTACTTCTTTCGCAGGTTCTGCCTTGGGAGCTGCTTTCTTTGCAGTTGCTGCTTTCTTTCTGGGTGCTCTCTTCTTTGCAGGTTCTGCTTTGGGAGCTTCTTCTTTTACTGTTTCTGCTTCTTTTGCAGCTTCTGCTCTGGGGGGTTCTGCTTCTGCTGCTTTCACTTCTTCAACAGTTTCAGCCTCGGGCTTCGCTGCTGTTACTCCTGTTTTAAGGCTTTCCGCACTTGCTTTCGCAGGAGTTTTTTTGCTGCCTGTTGTTTTTCTGCTCGTTGTTTTTCTCGTAGCCATTTGATACCTCCTAAATTAATCATAATGTGCAGCAGTTCCGGGCAAACCGCAACAGATTGTTCCGGTTCTGAACGACCGCCATGATATTTTTTTCATTACCCATTATTTCGCATTTGGTAAGCTTTTCTGGATTATTATATCATAATTTTAGCCATAAGAACATATCATAATTTTTGATTTTTGTCCGGGATTCCTATAATTCATTGTATTTTTTTGCGTTTCCTCTTGATTTGTCCACCGGATACTTCGCCTCGTTTTTGTCCATTTTACTGTTCACGATCTCATCTGCGTCCAGTCCCAGCCGATCCAGCATATCCTGACAGTACACAAGTACATCCGACAGTTCTTCTTTTACATGTTCCAGATCATATTCCGTATCGCTCCACTGAAAACATTCCAGCAATTCATTTGCTTCGATGGAAATGGATTTGGCAAGATTTCCCGGCGAGTGGAACTGATTCCAGTCCCGATCTTCTATGAATTTTCTGATTCGTTCTATTGTCTGTTGGTTCATGTCAGGCACCTTCCTTTTTTATCTGTTCTCTCAAATAGTCTCTGAACGCTTCATTAACAAATGCAA
This sequence comes from Lachnospiraceae bacterium, assembly GCA_022774705.1. Taxonomy (GTDB): domain Bacteria; phylum Bacillota; class Clostridia; order Lachnospirales; family Lachnospiraceae; genus TWA4. Next base: position 5,276 of record JALFLM010000194.1, read on the forward strand.
CAGTTCAGCCATGGCTGAACCGTTACCATAAAATCTATTATACGCCAAAATCATCCATATGCAAGTGTTCGCTTATCACCCGGATCAGCTGGATAAATGCGGTCGGTAGAAATGCCAGCAAAACAATCTGCCCGGCCTGAACAGCTCCCAGCGGTGCAGCCATAAATAATTTCTGCATAAACGGAACAGATAAAACAACCGCCAGCAGGAAAACTCCTGCTGCAAATGCCGCCAGGCTCCATCTGTTGCTCGTAAACCTGATCTTAAAGATTGAAAAATCGCTTCTGCAGGTAAATCCATGGAACAGCCTTGCCAGCGTTAAGGTAGCAAATGCCATTGTACTTGCTGCGGCCGGACTGACTGCCAGCCCCTGGTAATATGCAGTCTGGACAGCAATGGCGATTAAAAGCCCGTATACTGCCAGCTTTAACGAAAAATCTTTTGTAAACATTCCCGCCTTCGGATCTCTCGGTTTCTTTTTCAGCAATGCTTTATCTGAAGGTTCCATACCGATTGCCAGTGCCGGCAGGGAGTCCGTCAGCAGATTGATAAACAGCAGATGCACCGGCTCAAAAGGCGTATCCAGTGCCATAACCGAGCAGTACAGTACAACCAGAATCGCTGCCAGATTTCCCGAAAGCAGGAAACGGATCGCATTCATAATATTTCTGTATACATTCCGCCCGTTCAGAACCGCCTTGATGATGGTCGCGAAATTATCATCCGCCAGTATCATTGCAGAAGCATCTTTGGACACTTCTGTACCGGTAATCCCCATGGCCACACCGATATCTGCTTTTTTCAGAGCCGGTGCATCATTCACACCATCTCCTGTCATGGCAACGATATGCCCTTTCCGCTGCCATGCCTCCACAATGCGGATCTTATTCTCCGGCGATACTCTGGCATACACCGAAATACTGCCAAGTACCTGGTCCAGTTCCTCATCGGACATCCGGTCCAGTTCCTGACCGGTAACCGACAGATCTCCATCCCGGTAAATACCGATCTGTTCTGCTATCGCCGCTGCGGTGACCTTATGATCACCGGTTATCATAACCGGTTTAATACCTGCACTTATGGCATCTGCAACTGCCTGGATGGATTCTTCCCTGGGCGGATCGATCATGGCAGCCAGACCCGTAAAGATATATCCATACTCATTATCAACGGATAAAACTTCATTTTCCGGGCATTCCCTGTATGCAAAGGCCAGCACCCGCAGGCCTTTTTCGGAAAATATCTGATTCTGCCGGATAATCTGCTCTTTATCAGCTTCCGTCACCGGACGGATTCCTTTATTTTCCACAGAATTTTCCGCAATATATTCGATTCTGTCCAGCAGCACATCAACTGCGCCCTTGGTAAATACTGTGGGTACGCCGTGAACACGATATTTAGCACTCATAAGCTTGCGGTCCGAATCAAATGGTATCTCTTCCATCCGCGGCATCATGCTTCTGATATCCTCTTCCGTTATGCCTGCTTTAGAAAGACCAGCTTTTCCCGCCATATGAAGCAGGCAGGTTTCCGTGGGATCCCCAATATCTTTTCCATCCACAGCAGAAGCATCATTGTTCAGAATTGCATTATACAGAAATAATCTGTGAAGCTCTGATGACAGTTCCATTTCCTCCGGCTGCATACATTTTCCATCAATATATATTTCCGTTACGGTCATCCTGTTCTGTGTCAAAGTACCGGTTTTATCGGAACATATCACAGAAACACAGCCCAGACTTTCCACTGCTTTCAGCTCCTTGATGATCGCATGATCCGCAGCCATTTTCCCTGTACCCATGGCCTGAACAATTGTCACGATGGAACTGAGTGCCTCCGGAATCGCAGCAACAGCCAGCGCCACCGCGAACATCAGAGAATCCAGCACCGGTTCATCCTGCCATATCCTGAGGCAGAAGACAACTGCGCTGATCACCATGATCACAACAGCAAGCTTTTTGCTGAAATCATCCAGACTTGCCTGCAAAGGTGTTTTCTTCTCCTTTGTATCATTCATAAGTGCTGCGATCTTACCCATTTCCGTATTCATGCCTGTCGCTGTTACCAGCACCTCTGCCCTGCCGTAGGTAACCAGACTGCCTGAGAATACCATGTTGCTCCGGTCACCCAGGGCAGCTTCCTCTGTAATCTCCACATCCTTTTTATCCACATTGGTCGATTCACCGGTCAGTGAACTTTCATTTACCTGCAGCGAATAATTCTCAATAATGCGCCCATCCGCAGCAATCATATCGCCGGCTTCCAAAAGCAGGATATCTCCCGGCACGATTTCTTTTGAAGCAACCTCCGTCTTTATTCCGTTTCTGAGCACTTTCGCTCCGGGTGCTGATAACTGCCTGAGAGAATCCAGGGATTTCTCAGCCTTCACATACTGAACCGTTCCCAGAACAGCGTTTATAATAAGCACTGCAAATATTACCACGGTACTTTCCACATTACCGGATAACATGGATACAGCGGCTGCTATCATCAGAATAACCACCAGCAGATCCGCAAACTGTTCCAGGAAAATCCTGAATGTGCTTTTCCTTCCCTTTTCCTCCAGAACATTCTCACCGTATTTCTGCAGCAGTTCGGCCGCCTGTGCATCCGTATGGCCGCCGGCATCTCCATACATGTCAAACAATTCCTGTTTACTTTTCTGATAAACTTCTTTCATGCAATGTCACTCCTTAAAATTATGTTTTATTGAAGCATCCTTCTGGGTGCACAAAAGAAAAAGACCTTTTGTGCACAATAAACGTACACAAAAAGTCTTGTTTAACAACCGTCACCGGCCCCCGGTCTAAAAAGACGTCCTGACGAAAACCCGGACATGCATTGCATGCAACTACTCCCTTTTTGATGGTAACAGCTTTAGCAGGGTTTTGCGGAAAAATCAAGTATCACTCCAGATATTTTTCCACACAGTTTCATTCCAGATAAATTTCCCACACAGTTTCCTGATATCCGGCCAGTCTGCTTTCCCTGACTGCTTCTGCTGTTTTCAGCAGTTCTTCATCTGTAATTCTATCCAGCATCTTCAGCCGTTTTTCCGAAATCTTCTCATCTGACCGGCTTTGTTCATATACTGTTTCCGACATATGCCAGTACCTGAATTCGCCGGAATAATACTGTCTCAGTTTCTGCGCAATCAACAGCCCCTCCGGGTCAAAATCGCCCGCATAAAATACTTTCACACCTGCTTCCGCCAGCAGATCCAGTAAAAGCAGTGCACTCAGCCTGGGCTGTCCGTTCATGCACATGCAGGCCATGGTTCCCTGCCATTTCCGGCACAGCATGGCATAAACCGAAGGATTTTCCACAATATGGATCGTATTGCCGGGACAGGATACCCTGCACCAGCCAGCAATCACACTCAAAGGCACCTGCACCATATCACCTTCTCTGCAGAATCCGTCCATTCCCCCATGGAGTTCCCCGTTCTTTTTCCATGCACGGATTCCGGAAACCACGACATAATTGGAAATATCATCCCTCAGAATTCCGGCTGCCAGATACTGTCTCTGCTTTTTAAGAGCAGGAAAAATCTGCTGTCTGCCGGAGGATATTTCCGATGCAGATGATTTCCCGGTCAGTTTATCTGAGATGTCTGAAGAGCCTGAATCTTCCATCCACTGTACCAGCAAGTACAGAAGCTGTCCGTCTCTTGTCCCATCATCAAATGCATGCGGATTCCCGGTCAGCATGGCTGCAAATACTGCCAGGTATTCCTGTTTGTCCTGTCTGCAGGGAAAAGCATTAATAATATCCGCCGCCAGACGCAGCACCTTTTGAGTTTCTTCCTGATTTCCAACAGTTTCTTCCTGACTTTTACCGTTTTCTCTGTGACGTTTTGCCAGATACGGAATCAGTCCCGTTTTCAGCTTCTCATCCTGATTCTTCAGCTCATGGATCCATGCCTGCGCAGGAGTTCCCCTGTACCGACTCTCCAGATTCAAAAAAATCTGCCTCCACCTCTGCATTTCCTGCTGTTTCTGTTCCTTCTTTCCGGTCATCTCCTCCCGAAAATACATTTCCAGCAGCCTTTTGGGTTCTATTTCACTGAACCGGCTGTCTTCCAGGGCCTTTTGAAATCCTGCTGCGGAAACAGATACACTTTTCTTTCCATGATAGTTTTTCTGAAAAAATCCTTCCAGATCCTCCAGTTCTTCTTCTGACAGTTTCCGCAGCGTTACGGTACCGGAAAAACTGCCGTAAGATGCATATTTTTCCCGGAATCCACGCAGAACTCTGTCAAAAACCGGTTTTTCCCGGAAATATTCCAGACATTCCTTATCCAGGGAATTCTGCGGCCCGTTCTTCCATTTTTGCTTCGTCATCCAGCATCTCCTTTGCTTTTCCGTTCCACAGATAAGGCATCACCGTTACGAATTTTGCATTTTCCGGTCTGATCAGCTGGTAGATCGCCAGTGCGTCAAGAGTGTCGCAATCTCCCCACAGCACCTGTGAATTGATAATAAAATCAAACTGGAATTCTGTCATCAGCCGGAACATATCGCGGATATTTTTATTATCCACACCAGCGAATGCTTCGTCCAGAGAAATCAGACGCGGTGCATCGGACCGGCCGCCCTGGTATTTGGCAACAACGGCCGAAAACAGCGGTACATACATGGACATTGCCTTTTCGCCGCCGCTGAAGGTTCCGAATACACTGTTGGTCAGTTCCTTCTGCCGTTCTCCGCTTTTCTGGGAGAACAGCTGGAATTCAAACCACTTCCTGTAATCCAGTGTTTCCTTCATAACCTGATAAAACGAAACCATTCCGCTGTTGTCTCTTGCATGCCGTCTCGCTTCCTCCACCTTGGAACGGAAATGAAGCGACAGCTTCGCTGCTTCATCCTCCCGCATCAGACGGTAATCCTTTTTCAGAAGCTCAACCAGCTCCTTCGTATCAAGCTGATCCTCTGTTTCCGCTGTCCTGCTCCGCCAGCGCAGACTCAGCTTCAGACCGCTGGATGTGTTCATGGCATTCATCAGTGCATTCATTTTCTCAACCCAGGCATTGGAGCTGTTGATTTTTGCACGGATTTTTCGGCTTACCGTATTAGCCAGAATATCCTCGAACAATTCACGATCTCCTGCCCGAATCAGCTCCTGCAAAGCGGCAATTTCCGATTCCAGATAACCGGGCAGCTTATGAAAAGGAATTTTCACGCCCTGATATCTGGCCTGAATGTCCATCCGCTTTGCCGCCGGATCGCCTTTCTGCGCCAGTTCATCCAGTTCTCCGAACAGTTCCACCTGGGTAAGCTGGTAATCATTCAGAAATCCCTTATTGGCAAAATATACTTCATTCAGATCACGGATGATCTTCTCCTTCTGAAGCCCGCTGCAGTCCGCCGCCAGGTACTCATACACCTTCCGTGCAGTATCTGCAGAGTCCCTGTCTGCCGGTTTTCTTTCAGCTGATTTTTCTTCTGCAGATTTTCTGTCTGCCGTTTCTGCAGGCTCTCCGGAAACTCCGGGAATCTCCAAACAGCCAAGGGCCAGTTCTGCTTCAAAACATTTCCTCAGATATTCGCCCTTTCTTCTGCATTCACTGATCTCTGCGGCCCCCGTTTCCATCTGCACCCTGAGATTCTCTGCCTGTTCACTTTTCTGGACTTTTTCCTCCACGCAGTCCTGCAGCTTCCCGGGATACTCATTCAGCCATTTGATACAGAAATCCAGACGTTCCCTGATCTCCTCATAATCCGTCAGCTTCAGCTGTTCCTGAACCGAAGCATACTCCGCCCGGTCCGCTTTCAGCGCTTTCTCCGTCCGGCCCGCGTCATAGCGAATCCCATCCATATCAACATCCAGCTGGCAAAGCCGTTCCTCCAGTTCATTCAGATGAGACCTCATCTGCCGGTAAAGTTCATGACCGGATTTCAGCTGGTAAAGGTGCTGTCTGTAATTGCCGGCTGCTTCATCTGCCCTCAGGAATATTTCATAACTGCAGGTAAGATACAGCTTTTCCGCAATCTTCAGCGCAGCTTTTTTCTTCTCCTTCAGGATATCAGCCAGCTCACGGAACTGCTCCTCCAGGCGAATCCCTTCTTCTTTCATACGCTGCGCATGCCTTCCGGCATCTTCCATCATCCGGTACGCTTCACGCAGATCTCCGTCCTTCGGAAATGCTTCGTACTCCGCATCAAGCAGTTTCAGGCGCTGTTCCACATTCTCTGCTTCTTTCTGCAGAAGCTCCAGTTCACCGTCCAGCTCAGCAAGCCTTGCAATGCAGGCGGATATTCTGGCCTGTCGATTCTGTTCTCTTGCCTTCGTTCCCAGAAAACCGGCCTGATACTCACCCGTCACAGTACCTGTAAGAACACCCATCTGATAAGTCCCCTGAGACGAAATCGAGGTGATTCCCTCCCCGTCATATGCAATATTTCCCAGAATTTCGGTGATTCTCTGGTTAAAGAAAATATCATTGACCGAATCATTCAGTTCCAGTACATCCAGAATACTTTTTTCAGCCCGCTGCTTCTGAACAAATAAATATTTATCACAGCAGCCTTTTTCCATGGAAAGAACCTGTTCTTTATACTGTTCCTCCACCACAAGGGCATCCAGAATGCCCATATAAAGCAGTGCTTCTTCCAGCCGGTCACAGGCTTCCTGATCCAGCCCGGTGCCGAATTCAATGACTTTATAAAACTCCTGATAAGGAATCTGCAGATCCTGCAGACGCCTGCGGTTTTTCAGAACCGCCTCGCTGCGCGGCGGCTCCGGCTCCCTGTGATTTTCCCATTCATGAAGCTCCTTCTTCTGCGCCTCATATTCCTCCTGAAGTTCAGACATTTTGCCGCGGTTCTTCCGACGAACTGCATCCAGTTCTCCCTTTACGGCAATTTTGGCGTCTGCCACAACCTGACGCACCGTACCGAAATCCGACTTTTCATCGTAGTCTTCCGCAAACCGCGCCAGCTGCTTCATGGTCTCATCGGACAGCACCAGCTCCTGATTGCGTCCGTTCCACGCGTACAACGCTTCCTTCCACTCATTCTGTATCTGCACAAACATGGCTTCCAGTTCACTCACTTTCCTCCATGCCGCATCCGTCTCCCTCTGTTGCTTTTCCCGCTTCTTGAGCAGTTCCTCAGCTTCCCGCTGATACCGGTCAGTCTCTCTCAGAATCGAAAGTCCCTCGGCGATCTGTTTCCGTGTCCGGTCGAACTGCTTTTCATGGGTATCAAATACATATGGGGATGAAAACTGTTCTTTCAGTTCATCACTGAAAAAGGAATGTTCCTGAAAAGCCATCTCATCGGCTTCTTCCTGCATTTCCTCCAGAAGACCGTACAGTTCCTGTTCCTTCTGCCATTCTCTGTCCTGGGCCGCTTTTTTCCTGTTCTCGATTTCAATATACTGATCCTGTTTTGCCGCAAGCTGGGCATCCTTTTCCTCCAGTGTCTTTTCATTCCCTGAAATTCTTTCTGCAAGCTCAAGTTCTTTCTGCTTTAGGCCCACCGCGTCACTTTTGCTCAAAGATTCCCGTTCTTTCTCCATGGCTGCTTTATCTGCAGACAGCTCCGTCAGCAGATTTTCCAGCTCCCCGACTCTTTTTTCACAGGACTGAATCTGCCGTTTCCTGTCCGTTTCTTCCTTTTCCAGAGCCGTCAGCCGTTTCTGATTGTCCCGGTAATTCTCCGACTTTTCAAACAGGACGAGCCGGCTGTACCGGTTCAGTACCCGGTTGATTTTCTCTGCTGCCTGCTTTCCCTCCTGTATGGCTTTCAGATTCATGCTCATGGTATCCATATTTTCAATGGCTTCCGACATGGGGCGCAGATCTTCATCCGATAAGGGCTGCAGTGAATCACTGAGAATATCATTGATAACGGAGGGCTTAAAATCTCTGGACAGCTTGGGAGTCCGCAGCTGAATCAGCAGATCGACCATTTCCTTATATTCTTCCGCTGTCTCAAAACCGAAAACCTGGCGATTGACAAATTCCATATATTCCGCCTGACGGTCAAATACCTGTCCGCCGCCCTGAATCCTGTTTTCCAGCTCTTTTCTTGACAGAGTGACCTTTTCATCCGTCTTTTTGTACAGGAAAAAATCTTTTCCGATCCGTCTTCCGTCGGTCAGACCGAAATACCATTTATCCAGCGGCTTTCCTCTTCTCGCCCGGATTCCCATACCAACCGTAAGATAGGTATCGCTCTCTCTTCGGCGAAATTCCAGATACAGATACCCGGTGCGTTCCTCCCTCCCGTCATCCTCTTCCAGAAGATAGCTGCTCATCTTTCTGTCTCTGGAACCAAAGGGATCGAGGCGCTCCGGGCTCATATTTCCATCCAGAAGGAGTGGAATCACACTCTGCATGGTAACTGATTTGCCGGAACCGTTGGAACCGCGCAGCAGCATCCTTCCCTTCACAAAGGGAAACTCCTGCTCATCATAATACCAGAAATTAATAAGACCGATTTTATTTGCCTGCCATCTGCTGTTCACCTGTATGTCCTCCCGTATAATCATCAGGGTAATGTCCTGCCAGTTTACCGGCTGACGGATAAATTGTTATCATATGCTCCCTGTCCTCACATCTGATAAATGTCCATCGCTCCATATTCTCCGTGATCTCACGCATAAATTCGCCTTCCGGCATCTCCCGGTAATTTTTGGTAAACCCGGTGCCGGATTCTTCCTTCACTTCCCGCAGCATCCGCTCAAATTCCAGTTTTTCCACACGGATCGTGTCATCATTTCCGGTTTTCCACTCTCCGCGCTCCACTTTTTCACGAATCTTCCCGCAGCACAGGAGCAGAATATCCGATACTGCATTGTTGCCCGGAAACTCTGCTCCCATGCGGCAGTCTTCACCCACCAGAAGAAATGCACTGCCTTTATGGATATGCACCCGGCAGTCAAAATTCTGTTCCAGATCGTCCGCCAGACGGCGGCCATAGTATTTCAGATATTCAAAATCCTCTTCCGCTCCGGTGTCTCTGTACATCCCCGGAGAAAAAAGCAGCCTTTTGTACACCCGGTGCCTTCTGGCGATTCCGCGTTCCTCATTCATATCAAACCAGTCACTTTCTCCGAAATCCTCCGGCCTTGTATACCCGGTAATATCACGTGAAAAATTTCTCATAAAATAACGGGATGCTCCCGTATTTTCGTACAATACTTCCCCGGAAGCCGCATCCATAAACACATCATCGCTTCCGTCCGTCACCTTCAGGATTCCCTGCGATACCGCATAGCGAAGCACCTTCACCAGCCGTCTCCGGCTGGTATACAGCGTCCAGTCCACCGTCTGTCCCGGCACATTGGCAGCAATATATTCTGTCAGCTGTGAAAGGATAAACTGTTCCTCCGCATCCTTATCCTCCAGAAACATCAGCAGAACACAAAAAAATGCATATTCTTCCTTGGATGTGAAATCCTCGATTCCCATAAATCCTTCCGGTATGGCGGGAATCTTCTCCAGCTTTACCAGAAGAGAATTTTCTATCATCTGACATCCCATCTTATCTGTTGCAAACCGGCGGAGTTCTCCGATGGAATCCCGGATTCTGTAGTACAGCTCCTTATCCTCCGACTTTAAAACCCAGCGCTTTTCCAGCAGTATTTCCAGTTCCTTCATGATTTCACTCCTCCTGAAATACGATCGCAAGTTTCGGCATGGTAAAATTTCCGTCTTCGCAATGGACCACACAGCGTTCATCCGCCTGACTCATATCCAGCACATACCGCCTTCCGTCATCAGTCCGGGCCGCAAAATCCGCATCCTCAAGAGCATCAGACAGCCACTTCAGGAGAATCTCCCGCACCCGGGGCTCAATTACAGGAAGTGACGCAAAATCAATCCGTCCCTTCACCTCCAGCAGCTCGATTTTTCTCCTGTCTTCCCGAAGCTGCTCCAGCATCTGCCTGCGGGCCCTCTCTTTCTCTTCTCTGCTTTCTCTGATGGCACTCCGTCTGGATTTTTCCCGGTAGGTTCGCACTCTGGGTTTCAGCACCAGTTCCATTGCCGGTTCTTCATATACTCCTTTATTCATACTGTCCGTCTCACGCGTACAGTCTCCTTTCAAATGAAAGGTTTTTTCCAGTCCGAATACCATAGCGGACATTCTGTGCGCCTCCGAAATATCTTCACATTTGAGAAAAAGCTCCGCCACCTTCCGGTATTCCTCCCTTCGGTTGGCTCCCAGCGCATTTTTTTCACTCAGCTGTGCCGCATATCGGGTAATTCGCCGGATGATATCATTGGTCGCATCAAACAATTTGCCGGCTTCATTTTCCTCCATATGATCCGCCGCAAACCAGCTGCGGATACTCTCATAGCGCCCTCTCGTCTTCTCCGCAATCAGTTCCGGAGAAACCTCCACATCCATCCTGGGAATGGACAGTTCATACTGAATGACTTTATCCAGCACCCGGTTCACCAGTTCCGGCTCCAGCATCCGCAGGCCTTCTTCGATCATTCCCACATTTTTCTGCAGACCCTTAATAAAATTTCTCAGATAATCGATCAGCTTATCCTTGAACACAAGAAATTCCTTCGTCCGCATCATTTCTTCTGCCTTCACGCTGTTCAGATCCCGGATATAATCCTGATAGTTCTGATTCAGCCGACTGAAATCATTGTTCAGGTCCTGCCACCAGGTATAAACTGTATTCAGATCCTTTTCTCCCATATCAGAAAAACGCTCAATGCTGATACGGATCCGTTCCAGAAGAGTGGGCTCCAGCGAAGCTCCCTCAATAAACAGATTCTCCAGTCTGAGAACCAGACGCTCGATCTCCACACTGTACGGGGACATCTGATAGCGGAACTTTTTATTCTTAAACTCCTGTATGGAAGCCACTTTTCTCGTATCCTGAATCGCAGTCAGGTTCTTCCACTCCACAAGAGCCGCAAGATCCTGCTGGCACTGTTCCATCCTGTATTCTGCAAAATAGGAATCCTGCATCATCTGGGCATATACCTCTTCCTGATACATCCAGTATTTCAGTTTTTCATAATTCTCAAAAAAAATGCGCATAATGCTCCGGTACCGGTCAACATTATCCGCATTCAAATATTTTGCCTCCGTAAGTGGCTTTGTCAGTTTTTCTGTTACATGCATGATATCTGCCCTCCGCATTGCTACAGGCAGTATATCGTATATGCAGAAGAATTTCAAGCAGATTCGGCACTTGACCAGGGATAGCCCTTTACAGCCCCAGATAGGCTTTTTTAACGTTTTCATCATTCAGCAGTTCTGCTGCATCACCGCTCATGGAAATATGTCCCGTTTCCAGTACATAGGCGCGGTCAGCAATGGAAAGAGCCATCTTCGCATTCTGTTCCACCAGCAATACAGTGATTCCCTGTTTATGTACCTCCTGTATGATATGAAAGATCTCCTTTACCAGCAGAGGAGAAAGCCCCATGGAAGGCTCATCCATCAGAATGATTTTGGGATTGCTCATCAGCGCACGTCCCACCGCCAGCATCTGCTGCTCGCCGCCGGACAGAGTCCCCGCCAGCTGCCTTTTTAAGACCGGTGATCGTATGAAGGATCGTCGTCTTGCCTGCGCCGTTTGCTCCGATGAGGGATACGATTTCACCGTCATTGACGGTCAGGCTCACATCGTGAATGGCATGGATGGCACCATAAGTTACATTGACATCTTTTAATTCCAGCATGCTACAGCCCTCCCTCTTCGTCTTTTCCAAGATATGCTTCAATTACTTTCGGATTATTGGCAATCTCTTCAGGGGAGCCGGAGGCAATAGTAACGCCGTAATCGATTACCTGAATGCGCTCACAGATTTTCATGACCAGACTCATGTCATGCTCAATCAGAAGCACAGATATCTGAAAGCGGTCACGGATGTCATTGATGATGTCCAGAAGCTCTGCCGTTTCCGTAGGATTCATGCCTGCTGCAGGCTCATCCAGCAACAGAAGCTTCATGCCGGTAGCCAGTGCCCGGGCGATTTCGAGTCTTCGCTGCTGCCCATAGGGAAGGTTTTCCGCAATAAAGTCCGCCTTGTCGTCCAGATGAACGATATCCAGAAGTTCCATTGCTTTCTCCTCAATTTCAGCCTCCTCCTTCCAGTATTTGGGAAGTCTGAAAACAGTGGAAACAAGAGAATAGGACATATGCATATTCATCGCAACCTTCACATTGTCAATCACCGTCATTTTTTTGAACAGACGGATATTCTGAAAGGTTCGGGAGATGCCTGTGGCCACCACCTGATGTGTCTTTTTTCCATTCAGTTTCTCGCCGTTCAGATAAAATGACCCTTCTGTAGGCTGATATACTCCGGTCAGCAGATTAAACACCGTGGTCTTGCCGGCGCCGTTGGGACCGATCAGCCCCACCAGTTCGCTTTTTCCGATTTCCATATTGAAGGAATCCACCGCTTTCAGTCCGCCGAAAGAAATCCCCAGATTTTTGGTTTTTAATACCGGGGTATTTGCGGGGGTATTGTCTGCTTTATTCATTCCGACCACCTCCTGCTGTCTGCTTCCCTGATTCTTCACCGCTTTTTGCCATCTGTTTCTTTGATTTTCCTCCTTTTACCAGATCTGCCAGTCCGGCAAGGGCTCTGGTCAGGGAAAATTCCCATTTGCCAAAGATTCCACCAGGTTTGAAGATCATAACCAGTACCAGTACGATGGAATATGCCAGAATACGATAGTTGGCAAACTGCCTCATGACTTCCGGCAGTGCAGACAGGAACGCGGCACCGATGATGGAACCGGTCAGGGAGCCGGTACCGCCAATGAGCAGAGCCATGATGAACAGAAGCAGCTCGGGAATTCCGGAATCGGCCATCATGGTGGTAAAAACTGCAGACATATAAGCCCCTACTGACATAAAGCCTGCATGACCGAGTGAAAACTCACCCATAAAGCCCACCAGCAGATTCAGGGAAGTTACCATAACAATCGTATAGCAGGCGGTGGTGCAGATTCCCTTTATGTATGTTGTCCTGATTCCCAGCACACCGGACTGAAAAACAGCGTAAAACAAAAGAAACAGTACCAGAATACCTGCCGCATTGATGAGATATGAAATCTTTCTGTCTTTTTTCATTGCATTCACCTACACTTTCTCTCCAACATTTTTACCTAAAATGCCGGAAGGTTTCACCAGCAGAACAATGATCAGAAGACTGTACGTAATTGCCTCATACCAGCCCGGTGCAATATACACCTTTACAAAAATTTCCACAAGACCGACAATAATTCCTCCCAGCATGGCTCCGGGAATACTGCCGATGCCGCCCAGCACGGCTGCGATAAATGCTTTCAGACCCATCATGGAACCCATATCCGTGGTACATCTGGGATAGGTAGAGCAGTACATCAGAGCTGCCACTGCTGCCAGGCCGGAACCGATTGCAAAGGTAATTGTAATAATCCTGTTGACGTTAATTCCCATCAATGTAGATGCCTGTTTATCCTGCGGCACCGCCCTCATTGCTTTTCCGAGCCTGGTTTTTTTCACAAAAAGCTGCAGGCCGAGCATCATGATCAGACCAATGGCAATGGTAAGCAGGTATTTACACTGCAGTTTTGCCCCCAGAAAATCAACAGAAGGCAAAGTGAAAATAGCAGTAACCGATTTGGGATTTGAGCCAAAAAGAACCATGGCCAGATTTTCCAGAAACAGGCTCATGGCAAGAGCGGTAATCAGAGCAGTCATGGAACCTGCTCCCCTGACCGGACGATAGGCTACTACCTCAACTGTTACACCTACAACAACGCATACCGCAACAGCTGCAATCACTGCCAGCCATGCGGGCATTCCGTAATGAATCATCAGCGGTACTGTATAGAATAATGTATAAGCACCTACCATAATAAAATCACCGTGAGCCAAATTAATCATTCGAATGATACCATATACCATGGTATATCCCAGAGCGATCAACGCATATATGGCACCCTGATTCAGTCCATTTATGACACTTTGTATAAACAAAGATACTTCAGAACACCTTCCTTTCCGGTTGCTTTCAATTTTTACCTCTTTTTGAAACAGCCGCGGTGCAGAAACCGACTGCACCGCAGCTGCTGTAAATGTCTTTATGAACAGAGAACCGATTATTTGCCTTCCGGAGACAGTGTCTTAAACCATTTCACCTGACCGTTTTCATAGGTATTGATTGCAACACTCTTTTCCGGATCACCATTTTCATCCAGTGTGAATGTTCCGCCCACACCGGTAAATGTCATGCCTGTCATACCTTTTACCAAAGATTCCGTATCACTGCCGCCGCCGTCTTCTGCTGCCTGAACCAGCATATAAATGGCATCATAATACAATGCTGCACAGGCATTCAGGCTTTCGGAGCCGTATTTTTCCGTATATTTGTTTACGAAATTCTGTACTGCTTCCGATGTATCTTCGGATGAATAGTGGTTTGTAAAGTAGCAGTTGTCGAAGTATGTTTCCAGACCGGCAGTGTCCGAACCATCCCAGCCGTCACCGCCCATGGTAATGCCTTCAAAACCGGCATCTCTGGCCTGCTGTACCAGCAGCGGAACTGTGTCAAGGAAGCAGGGATAAAACAGGAAATCCGCACCTGCAGCCACTGCCTGTGAAGCCTGTGCCGTAAAGTCGGTATCTGTGGTAGTACACTCACCTGTATAAACAATCTCAAGGCCATTTGAGTCTGCATTTTCCACAAAAGCATCCTTCAGGCCATTGGAATAGTCGTCATCTTTTGCATAAATAATGGCAATTTTGGAAGCACCCTGTTCCTTTGCAAATAATGCAGCCATCTTTCCCTGATAAGGATCGATAAAGCAGTCACGGAAAATGGTGGGTCCGATCAGTGTAACCTGATAGTTTGTAGCACCTGTCGCAAGCAGCAGCATATTCTGTTCATTGGCAAGCTCTGCCATGGGCAGTGTTACTGACGAGAAGAAGGAACCGACGATTGCTTCGGGAGATTCGGAAATCAGGCTGTTGTATGCATTAACCGCCTGCTTGGAATCCTTTGCATCGTCTACAACCTTACCGCCGTTTACGATTTCCACCTTGTATTCGCTGTCGCCGGCATTGATTTCCTCCACCGCCAGATCAATGGCATTCTGCGCACCTTCGCCATAGATTGCAGAACCGCCGGTCATGGCACAGACAGCACCGATACGGATCACATGATCCTCTTCCCCTGAAGCAGCCACAGGAGCTGATGTTCCCTCTTTTGCCGCCGGGGTACCGTCACCTCCATCCGATGCTTTGCCGCAGCCGGTAAACATGACAACAGTCATCGCTGCGCACAATAAAATGCTTAAAAACTTTTTCTTCATAACATTTCCTCCTTTTTGCATAATCGCATTTATAGCTGTATAAATATGCCCTGAGGCTATTTACCGGATCACATCAAAGTTCCAATATCTCCATTCGCACACGGATTGCCAAACGGCAGGACATAGCACAAAAAGGCGCTTTCATGATTCGCATCATGAAAGCGCCTTTGCTTTTCAGCCATTATATCATCGAATTATAAAATTGCAAGTTTCTGCTGTAAAGAGGATTTATTTTTCCATAAAAGAATCTCATGAGCCATTTGACAGTTCCATCTGGTAATTCCTTTTCTAATATCAAGATACTTTTATGAGTGTTTTCGAGGTGGGTTCTGAAAAACTGTGTCCATATTAACATAAGTTTTATTTTCTGGCAATCCGGATATATAGTTTTTAGAATCAGGATGGTACTGAGTAATTCTTACAAGGAAAATTCGAAAAATGATTGACAGATGCCTTAGAATGTTGTATATTATTTTCAGGATGTGAATACGTATTCACGAATAGATGGAGTGAGGTAAGTCAATGATTACAATGACGGAAATAGCAAGATTAACAGGCGTTTCCCAGCCCACTGTTTCAAGAGTACTGAACGGTAATACATCTGTGAATCCTGAAGTAGCTAAAAAAGTACTGGCCTGTGCACAGGAACACAATTATCAGCCCAATATTATGGCACGGAGCCTGAGCGGAAATCAGACATTTCTGCTGGCGGTGATGATTCCCGATATTTCCAATCCCTTTTTTGCAGATTTACTGAAGATTATCGAAAGGGAAGCGGGAAAATTCGGATACAGTATCCTGATTTTTAATACGGATCATGACCCGGAGAAGGAATTGAATTACCTGGCAGTCCTTCAGCAGTACCACGTGGATGGTTTGCTGATTGCCCCGGTCCATGCTGATGAAGAATCCATGAAGCCTTTCCACAAACTGACAATACCGTGGCTGGTATTTACAAACCGGGTTAACGGAGTTGATTCGGTTTACATATCACACAGAAAGGCAGGAAACATGGTGGCAGAGCATCTGATATCCATCGGTGCGGAGAAATTTGTATTTGTCGGCAAAAAAAGTGATCTTAAATTCATCGGCTTCGAAGAAGGTCTGACTGCCGGGGGAGTCGATACCAGACAGCATCTGACTGTATTCTGGGAGAAAGATCGGGAGAAGGCGGTTGAGCTTCTGGTGGAATTCATAAAAGAGATTTCTGAAAAAACCGGGATTTTCGCGTTGAATGATATGGAGGCCATGATTGTTATGAATACTCTTATGGGAGCAGGTATTATGGTTCCGCAAAAAGCATCTGTAGTCGGGTTTGATAACACTTATATCAGCAAGAGAGCTCTCCCGGGCATAACCAGTGTAAGCCAGCCTGTGGATGAGATGGGGCGCTTTGCAGTCGAAGAATTGATAAAACAGATTCAGCACGAGAGGCATACAGCATTTCAACATACTGAGATGGATGCCGTACTGGTATTAAGAGGAAGTACCGGAAAAGGAGAACATTGAAAATGCGGATTCAATGTTCTTTCTTTTGGAGGAACATGAATACGTATTCAAAAATGATAAAAAATATACAAAAAACATTTCAATATGGATGGAATCGTCCGTATTAATGTAATAAAATGTAATAATATGATATTTGTGTCTTATGAGCACAAGAAGGAGGCTATGTATGGAAATACAATATTTAGGAACTGCAGCCGCAGAAGGCTGGCCGGCTCTTTTCTGTGATTGCGGGATCTGCCGCAGAGCAAGGCAGGTAAGAGGAAAGGAACTCCGTACCAGAACACAGTCTATTATTGATGGACAGATTCTGGTGGATTTTCCGCCGGATACCTATGCGCATGCGTTGAATTATTCTCTGCAGCTGGGACAGATTCAGCATCTTCTGATTACACACTCACACATGGATCATTTCTTTCCGGTTGAGCTGATTCACCGCCATGAGCATTTCGGGCACAATGCAAAGGGAATACTTCATGTATATGGCAACGAAGCAGTGGAAAAGGCATTTTATGATGCAGTTCTCATTGACCGGTTTAAAGTACATCCACTGGATGACCATGTTAAATTTATCAGACTGGAACCCTTTGCTGATTTTATAGCCGATGGATATCATATTATTCCGGTTCCTGCAGATCATGATAAGAGGGAAACCTGTTTCATATATATTATAGAAAAAGACGGTAAATGTCTGCTGTACGGACATGATACCGGCCTGAATCTGACCCAGGAGGCCTGGAACTGCATTTTCAGCCATAAATACGATCTGATTTCCATGGATGCCACCATGGGAAGAAAGCAGATTGGCGGATATCACATGGGACTTCCGGATGATGTTGAGTTTGCACGTCTTCTGGAAGAAAAAGGATGTATTGATGAACATACTGTCAGAGTAATCAATCATTTTTCCCATAATGGGGAGATGACCCATGAGGAGCTGGATCAATTTGCCCGTGAGCATGGTATGATTGCATCTTATGATGGTATGAAGGTGAATTTTTAATCACCTTTTATATAGTAACACCAGTTTACAACTTTTTGAACAAAAAAATATCGCACAGGGACTTTCTGATGTATAATAAGTTTGCGACTATTACAAAGGAAGGTGACCCTGTACGACAAACTCATTATATAACGAAAAGAACCTGATTGGTAGACTTCATCGATATTTTTTTACTTATTTTGAAACTTTTTCCGCACCTACGGCAGATACTCTGTTTTTACTGGTGCTTTCCATACTGGCTATGGAATCCGCTCATTCGATCCGTTTCCTG
>JALFLM010000001.1 GCA_022774705.1 Lachnospiraceae bacterium
CGCAAGGAAAAGGTGCGGGTAGTAAATGAACTTCCAGCAGCCATTCAAAGGGCATTTTCTACCATTAGTATTTCTGATTGTGAAGGATGGTTTCATGCGTCTGGATATATGCATTAATTTATTGGATTGCTATAAATGAAATGTTCAGCATGTACATTGATGGATATATCAGTAATTAAGAAAGAAGGTCATGTTAATGGTTACTTTTAATAATGTACTGGAAATAACATATGAAAGTATACTGCACTGGGACAGGAAGGAATGTCTGAACAGTGTCACGATTATCCGTGATGTTTTCGGCAGGATATCTTTATTGCTGGACAATACAGTCAAACCTGATGCAGACATGAAAGAAACACTCGCCTCCATCCTGACCCGGAATCTGAACACGTTTTTCAGCAATAAAATATACTGGAAAAAGCCATCTGACCGCTGGGAAACCGGACGAATTCAGCCTATCATTGACATGATTGAATCTGAAAGAAAAGAATGGAAGGAATATGAGAATATCCGGTTTTATTTATCTGAAAGACCTGTTGCAAAAAAAGCCTGGATCCAACAGAATTCAGCCTCCGATTCCGTCTGGCCGTATGAAGAGGCAATACAGGAGAATGGCTCCAAAGTAGTTACATTTTATTCCTTTAAAGGCGGAATGGGAAGAACTACTGCTTTGGCCGGAGTTGCTCTTTCTCTGGTGAAGCAGGGTTTTCATGTTATGATGCTGGATACAGATATAGAAGCCCCTGGGCTGTCTACACTGTTTTTCGATGACGAAGTTATTCAAAGAGGCCTTCTGGATTATTTACTGGAACATCCTCTGACTCCCGAAAGGGATATCAGAGAGTATATTCTGGATATTACCGACCCGGTATTACTGGAAGAAACAGATGGGAACCTGTATTTAATGCCTGCCGGAAAAGTCGATGCCAACTATCTGCAAAAGCTTGCCCGTATTGATTATCAGGATAATAGAAAAGGATTTCTGGAAGACTCCTTAAAGACGCTGCTCGTTTCAATACGTGAATCATATTCTGTCGACTATATATTAATTGATGCACGAGCAGGTTTTCATGACATGGGAGGTATCGTTGTTTCTCAAATACCGCATGGAGCAGTATTATTCGGAAACAGCAGCAGGCAATCCTGGGATGGAATAACTCAGGTTTTTCGATCAATAGCCGAAAATCATACTGATGATTTTCCTGTTGTGTTAGTTGATTCGATGTGTGAAAAACCTACATCTCCAACTTACACACAATCAAAAGACACGTTCATACAAAAAGCCTATACTGTTTGTATGGAAAATTACTACGATAATAATATGCCCGTCCCCGGCATCGAAGCAGAAGGGGAAGCGCATTCCCCTGAGTTTATTTCATTTGACGCAGCACTGCTGAATGGTATTGAATTATTTTCTTCGGGAAACCCGGAACAGGATACTCGAGTAAAAGCTTATCTCGAGTTATTGACCGGCAGCTCTTATCAGAAAATCGCAGAACGAATAAAACACTGGTTTGGAGAGGATTAGGTATGGATAGACAGGATAAATATGAAATATTGCAATATATTGCTGATTGCGTACCGGAAAATGCATCCGGTGAAAATGAAGAAAGATTATTGCAGAATTTTTTGCCATTACGCAGTTACAATAAACTTGCAGATGCCAAAACATTTCTCATTACAGGAGGACGCGGCGCAGGCAAAACCGAGCTCTTTCGTATTCTGACCTCTCATGACGGTTTAAACCATATACTCAGCAAAAATGATAAAAAAAGATATACCCAATTAATAAATTCCGAATTTTTAATAGGATATATCGCCACAGGTGAAGGTTCTAAAGCATTCCCTGCACCCAATATATGTTCCAGATGGGTAAAGAACAAAGAGCCAGAAGATGTTTCTGCTTTCTGGACAGGTTTACTGTGTTCCGTTTTACTGAAACGATTTGCCGATGATATGGAAATACATCACATTGCAATCAATAATCTGGGTACGGAGCTGTATACTGCCCTGACAGAAAAAGGCAGCGAAATTTCAGCATGGTGGAGCCTTGTTTATGCCCATGAAGAACAATGCGAAAGTTTTTTTAACATACTGGATAACGTGTTGAACAAAAGAAATATCTGTATTTTCTTAACCTATGATGAATTGGATCGAATCTGCAGTAACTATAAAGATCTTTTTGTTTTTATAAGAAGTCTGTTAAATTTCTGGTTTTCCCATAATAACAGATTTACCAACATTAAAGCAAAAATTTTTTTAAGAAGTGATTTATACAATGCAAAAGCACTGCAATTTGTAGATTCCTCCAAAATGAGAGCTTACCATCTCGAATTAAAATGGAATGCACTTTCTCTGTACAGAGTTCTGGTAAAAAGGATGGCTAATTCCGGATCATCACTTTTGATTCAATATCTGAAAGAGATTCCTGAATTATTATCATTCGAATCAGAAAATCAGCTTGGATATATGCCTTGTGATTCTGAAGAACCTTTTCATCTCCTGATAGAAAAAATGATTGGCAAATATATGGGCAAAACACCTAAACGCGGTCTCAGCTATTCATGGGTTCCCAATCACATTCAGGATGCAAACGGTGAACTGGCCCCCCGTCCGTTTTTAAAGTGTTTCTCTTTCGCTGCAGAAGATATGCTCACTCATATAGATGAAATAAATCGTCTTGAAGACAGCAGACTGCTTCTCCCTGGCAGACTCCAGAGTGCATTGGTAAAAGTATCATCAGACCGGGTAAAAGAATTAACTTATGAAGAATATCACTGGCTTCAGGATTTAATTGACAGATTAAACGGTAAAAACATGCTCATGGACAAAAATGAATTCTTAAGTTACCTCTCTCCGACATTATGGCCGGAAGAAAAAAGAAAAGAATTGCCTGGAAAATCCAGCGAAGAAATTCTTGATACGCTCTTAGGACTTGGGATTGTTATGAAAACACCTGATGATAGAATAAATGTCCCGGAAATATATTTACACGGCTTCGGATTAAAACGAAAAGGCGGTATAAAGAGACCAGGGAAATAAACCGAGCTGATTCGTCAAAAATTCTCTGAAAAAGGAGTTGCTGGATTGACCAACAACTCCTTTTTCAGATTAACTGTTCAGTTCACACAGCACTCCTTCAGAATCCCTTCCAGCGCTGCACTGCTGCTGGTGTGGCTGCGGATCACCTGTGCACTGGTATTTTTCGCCTGATCCAGCGCACACTTCACCATCTTATGGGAAACAGTACTGGTAAACAGGATAAAAACATCCGGCGAACCCAGCTGCTTATCCATATCTGCCGTCATTTTGGTAAATACTTTTGCCTTGCACTTATAATTCTTACAGATTTTCTTATACTGACAGACCATACGGTCATGACCACCCACGATTACAATACTCATATGTATTAACCTCCTGCTGCTGTAAATTTCTATGTATGTTCTCTTCTGTACATTGGTTAGTTTTCTCTAACTTTATTAGTTTTAACTAACTTTACTATATAATAATAAAAAAAGCAATAGCGATATTGAAAAAACTTCTCAATACACTGCTATTGCTTTTTCATCAGAAGAACCGCTCAATCACTTCCACAATTCCGTTGTGATTATTGTCTTGCTCCGTGACATAGTCTGCCACATTTTTCAGTTTTTCCTGTGCGTTGGCCATGGCCACACCCATGCCTGCAAACTGGATCATGGAAATATCGTTAAAGCTGTCTCCGCAGCAGACCATTTCTTCCCTTTTGATGCCCAGGATGTTCAGCAGGTGCTTCAGACTGTAGGCTTTGTTCACATTTTTCGGTACAATCTCCAGAAAACAGGGCTCCGAGTGGTAAATCTGTGTTTCATGAAAATATTTTCGTTCGAAAAACGGTTCCAGTACCTCCAGCTTCTGTCCTTCACCTGTCAGAAGACATCCGTTAACCGGAAAATCCACAAATTCCGAAAAGTCTTCATGATATTCCAGCGGCATGCGGCAGATTTCCGATTCCTGTGTCATGTAGGGATCGGTATCCGTGCCGGTCACGATGACTTCATCTGTATACGTAACCATTCCCAGTTTCTTTTTCAAGGCATCCTTCCACAACCGTACAGGAATGTAAGCAGGAAGCTTTTTTTCATACACACAGGCACCGGTTCTGAAATCGATGATGCGTGCTCCGTTAAATGCCAGAATATAACTGCCGAATCTCCCGAAATCCAGCTTTTCCGCTATGGAAAATACCCCCCGGGGAGGTCTTCCGGAAGCAATTACCACGCGGATTCCATTCTCCTGAATCTGTATGATCGCATCCCTTGTCTGTTTTAAAACTTTTTTATCGGAATTTGTTACCGTACCATCAATATCCAGAACCAGTAATTTATAGTTCATCCTTTTACGCCTCTTTCAGACACCCGGGCGTTTTCAGATAAATTTCTCTTGTTTCTTCCGGTACCATGCAGCCGCCGGTTGCCCATGCAATGTGGGTTGCCTGCCCCATCTTATCGGCAAGACCCTGTTTTTCAATGTATGTCTTCATATCTTCAGGGCGGATCAGTGCCGCAAATGCTGCGCAGGAGCTGGGCTCGATGAAGATTTCTTCTTCACTCAGAAGTCCCCTCATCAGATCGTACAGTTTGCAGTCACTGATGGTGGCAATGCCTGACAGCATGGGCTCGATCACTCTGCCGACAAAAGCAGAGGGGCGTCCTACAGCCAGTCCGTCTGCATCTGTTCTTCCGTCGATTCCGAAATCCTGTACGCTGACACCGTCATGCTCTCCTGTTGCCATGCCCATCAGCATACAGCATGCATGGGTGGGTTCCGTAAAGAAGCAGTGTACATTGTCTCCGTAAACCTGCTTGATTCCGTAGGTTACACCGCCGGGTGCTCCGCCGATTCCGCAGGGAATGTAAACGAACAGAGGATGATCGCTGTCCACGGTAATGTTCTGTTCCTCCAGCTGTGCTCTCAGACGCTCCCCGGCAACACTGTATCCCATAAACAGGTTCTGTGAATTTTCATCATCCACAAAATAACTCATGGGATCTGCGTCGGAATTGATGCGGCCCTGGGTTACTGCCGCACAGTAATCATCAGCATACTCGATTACTTCCACACCGCGGCTGCGCAGCAGCTCCTTCTTCCACTGTTTTGCATCAGCTGACATATGTACGATTACATGAAATCCCAGTTTTGCACTCATGATACCGATACTCATGCCAAGATTGCCGGTACTGCCCACCTGAACCGTATACTGTCCGAAGAATTTCACAAATTCAGATTCTGCAAGAATACTGTAGTCATCGGTTTCTTTCAGTTTACCTGCAGCCAGTGCCAGATCTTCTGCATGCTTCAGCACTTCGTAAATGCCTCCTCTTGCCTTAACAGAACCCGATACCGGCAGATCGCTGTCCATCTTCAGCATCAGTCTGCCCTCGATTTCTGCGCCGTATACCCGTTTCAGAAATTCTTTCATGGAAGGAATCTCCCTCAGCTCGGATTCAATGATTCCGTTTGTTTCCTCCAGCTCGGGAAATACTTTTTTCAGATAAGGCGCAAAACGAAGCAGTCTGTCGCTGGCATCCTTAATCTGGTCAGGATGTACCTCCGTAATATTCTGCTGCGCTTCAGGAACCTTACGGTCATTTAACCAGAAGGTTTCTTTTAATTCAGCGGCTTCTGCCACAGCGGGAATTGTATCAATATATTTTTGTAATTCTGCTTTCATTTTCTCTCTCCTCAACATTATTTATTAACAAATCCATTTTCAGGATTCAAAAAGTCTTTTGTAAGTCGTCTGACCTCGGGGCTGAGCACCAGCAAAGCCAGAATATTGGGAATAATCAGCAGACCCAGCGCGCAGTCCTGAATGGACCACACCAGGTCAATGGTGCTCATACTTCCCAGAAGAATGATAAACGGAAATACAATCCGGTAAATACTGGCCCATCCGGGCTTTTTCAGATACGTCAGACTGACGTGTCCGAAGTACCACTGGCTCATGATCGATGTGCCTGCAAACAGCATTAGACTGATATAGATTACATTCTGGAAACCGGGAAATACAGAACCGAATGCGGTGGCTGCCAGAGTAGATGCATTGGTATGATACTCATTGGCTCCGGTGATCAGAATGGTAAAACCTGTAGTGCTGCAGATCAGGATTGTATCAATAAATACTTCCATGATACCGAACATACCCTGACGTACAGGATGGTCGACTTCTGCGGAGGAATGGATTACCGCCGCAGAACCTTCTCCTGCTTCATTGGAGTATAATCCCCGGGCTACGCCGAAACGCATGGCTTCCTTCATGGTAAGGCCTGCTGCCGCTCCCACTCCTGCCTTCAGGGAAAATGCGCTCTGCACGATGGACTGAACCACTTCAGGGAGCTGCGTGATATTAAAAATTACAACCAGCAGTCCGCAGATCAGGTACAGTCCGGCCATAACCGGCACAATTTTCTCCGCCACATGCACCAGACGCTTGAAGCCGCCGCTGATAACCAGTGACATGAGCACGGCAAGAATCAGACCAGTTGCCAGATGTGGAAGCTTAAATGCTTCTCCTGAAACCTGGGAAATGGTATTGGACTGGATCAGAGTTGCTCCCGCATTCTGGATAAACAGAAGAACAGCCGTCAGCGCGCCGATCCATTTCATTTTCAATCCGTGAGCGATATAATACATGGGGCCGCCCACGATATTGCCCTTGTCATCATGTCCGCGATACTGAATACCCAGGATGATTTCTCCGTATTTGGTTGCCATACCGAAAAATGCGGCAACCCACATCCAGAAAAGCGCACCCGGGCCGCCTGCCAGAATTGCAGTGGAAACACCTACAATATTGCCGCTTCCCACACAGCTGGCAATAGCAGTACACAGCGCCTGATAGGAAGAACATTTACCGGCCTCCTTTGTACCTCCCCGGTTTCTGATTCCATCCAGAAAACCTTTGAATACTCTGGGAAAACACCGGATCTGGACAAAACCTGTCATCACAGTGTAGAAAATCCCCAGGCCGAGCAGGGCAAACAGCAGCCAGTCCCCCCACAGGGTATCGGCCACACTGCTGAAAAAGGATTCTAATGTACTCATACAGCCTCCTTATTTCAGCAGATCGTTACCTTCTGCATCCGGCAGAACAAAACCCATGCGTCCCGCAAGTGTGGGAGCCACATCGATCAGGCGCACGTTATCAATATTACCTTTTTCAATTCCTTCTCCGGTCAGCATAAAGGAAGCTCTCATCTCCGGGAATTCCTCGCTGTAGCCGTGCTGCGCTTTCTGCGTCAGGAGGGTTCTGCAGTATTCGCCGATTACGTCATCGCGAAGCTCATAGCCTTTTTCTGATACAAGTACATAAGCAGCCTCCGGGAAACCGCCGCGTTTTTTCGCTTCTTCTCCCGTCAGGACCTCCAGAATTCCGCTTTCCGTATCTGCCTTCAGCTGTTCCATCACAGTTTTTAGAGCCTTCGATGCTTCCGCATCATCAGGATCTGCCAGACGGATTTCAGCAGTACCGCCTGCACGCTGGCTGAACGCTTTCCATGCCGTTACACGTCCCTGATCATCCGCTTCAATCAGTCCGGCTTCTCTCAGCAGCACATTGGGAGAAATGTTATGGGTATTATCCAGAGAACCGTGGTCAGATACTACACAGACGATCACATGGTCATCTGTAATTCTCTTTGCCTCGGCAATCAGCTCGCCCAGCATGGTGTCAATCTTTTCCAGACTGGCAGCTGCTTCTTTACTGTACACACCATTTATGTGAGCACTTTCATCAAAGCTTGCAAAATAAGCAGACATGAAGAAGGGCTTTTCCGAAATCACCGGCTCGATCTTATTGCGAAGCATCCAGAGGGCAGCTTTTCCTCTCTGGGCATCTCCCGCATCCGTCAGATCCAGACCGCCTGCATAACGTCCGATTTCCTGTTCCATCTCGGATATGATCCCCTGAGGTTTTGCAACCGCGTCGATGAAGCAGCTGTCCAGTTCCGAACCGTCCCACCAGAATTCAGGAGCAATAAAATCGCCCTTTGCTCCGACGGATGTGGGGAATGCCACGCTGGCTGACCAGTATCCGTTCTCTTTTGCAGCTTCCCACAGCGTCTTCACCTTTTTATTGGCAAACCAGTGCCATGCACCCAGATGGTCGCCCGTAGGATCAAAAATCCCGTTGTTAACTGTGCCGTGAGTGGCAGGGTTGGTTCCCGTGATCATACTCTGATGACAGGGATATGTGAAAGTAGGAAATACGCTTTTCATGCCGTTTCGTGCAGTTAGGCCGTTTTCCACAAAATACTGTGTAATATTGGGTAAACAGACACCGAGTCTTTCCTGCTCAAATACAAATTCCGGTTTCAATGCATCAACAGAAACCAGAAGGATGCTGGGACTGTTCTTTCTATCATTCGCCTGAAAACTCATTTTCTTTTTCGTTCCTTTCTTGATCTTGAGAAATCACAACTTGAACTCCTGCCTGTTCCAGGGCTTTCGTCTGTTCTGCCGGTGCATTGGAATCGGTAATAATCATGGAAATCCGGTCAATTCCGCACATTTTGACAAGGGAATTCACTCCGATCTTGGAACTGTCGGCAATCACAATCGTCTTGCCGGATGCTTCCATCATCCTGTCCTGTACGATGATCTCATCCACTCTCTGATACGTAATTCCACGCTCCACCGATATTCCGCAGGTTGTGAGAAACAGAATATCAATATTGATTCGGGAAAAGATAAGTGTTGCCAGATCAGAGGTAAAAGCTTTTTCATCGGAATTATAGATTCCGCCTGTCAGTACCAGCGTGATTCCTTCCGCATCGGCCAGCTCAGCAGCTACGGGAAGAGAATTGGTCACCACCGTAAGGGAATGGAAGCGGTGCCTGATCACCCGTGCCAGCTCCAGAGCAGTCGTACCGGAATCCAGAGCAATGGCCTGCCCTTCGGAAATATATTCCGCTGCTTTTCTTGCTACTTTTTCTTTATTAAGGAAATGCTGCTTCTGTCTTTTATCGAAAGATGCATACTGCAGGCTTTCACTTTTCATCTCCTGAACCGGAACGCTCTGCATATGTGAATCTGACTTCACCGGATCCAGCTTCATTGCTCCTCCGCGGATCCGTCTGAGCAGCCCCTGGGCTTCCATGGTCTCCAGGTCTCTTCTTATTGTTTCTCTGGATGCAGAAAGCAAACTGCATAAAGTACTTGTTTTCACACTTCCTTCGTTTTCAAGCAGATCGCTGATCTTTTCATATCTCTGTTCTGATAACATATATCCTGACTCCTTTTTTTGCAAAATCCGTTTCTTATTGACTCCATCATATTACAAAATGAACAATTTGGCAATATGTTTTTTTGAAAATCGCTCGTTTTGCCAAGTAATCGCACGTTTTTACACATCTTGAATTGTAAAAATGACATATTTTTGCATATTAAGACCAATTTTTGCTTGACGTTGCACATTTTTACAACTATACTGAAGGTGTTCCAAATCCGTTTCTTAAACAAAAAAAATTCAAGAGGTGCTTCATTATGTCTAAACAGAAAAAATCACTGGACAAAAAATGGATATCTTTCGGTACTCTGATGCTTGGAGCAGGAACGATCTACAAACTCGGATTCATGAAAGATGCATTCTATGTACCCATGCAGGAATTCATGGGACTTTCCCACACACAGATCGGTACCGCAATGAGCGTTGCAGGTCTGATCTCCACTTTCGGATTTCTGGCTTCCATCTATCTGACAGACCGGATTTCCAAAAAGATCATGATTCCTGCATCCTTACTGGGAATCTGTTTATGCGGACTGTGGCTGTCCACATTCCCCTCCTATCCGGTATTCCTTACCATTTACTGTTTGCTGGCCATCTGTGCAGATATGCTTTACTGGCCTACCATGCTGAAAACCGTACGTCTATTGGGTAATGAAGACGAACAGGGACGAATGTTCGGTATACTGGAAGCCGGCAGAGGCTTGATGGATACTATCGTTGCATTCTGCGCACTGGGTATCTTCTCCGCTATGGGAAGTACAGCAGCCGGTCTGCGTGCCGCAATCCTGTTCTATGCTATCGTCCCCGGCATCATCGCTATTCTGGCATTTATTCTGCTTGAGCCCGATGCTCCCGCTGCTAAAACAGACGCGGAAGGCAAAGAAATCGG
Organism: Lachnospiraceae bacterium; assembly: GCA_022774705.1. Taxonomy (GTDB): domain Bacteria; phylum Bacillota; class Clostridia; order Lachnospirales; family Lachnospiraceae; genus TWA4. Next base: position 10,158 of record JALFLM010000001.1, read on the forward strand.
TGCCAACAAAGCTGCCATGGAAGGCGTGATTCGTGCACTGAAAAACAAAAACATCTGGCTTGTTTCCTTTAATATTTTCTTCGTATACTCCGTTTACTGCGGATTAACCTACTTCATTCCTTTCCTGGAAGAAGCTTACGCACTCCCCGCAGCTCTGGTAGGTGTATACGGCATCATCAACCAGTACGGTCTGAAGATGCTGGGCGGTCCCGTCGGCGGTTTCATCACAGACAAGGTACTGCACTCCGCTACAAAATATCTGAGAATCTGCTTCGTAATCGTTGCTGCTATCCTGGCTGTATTCGCATGCCTGCCTCATCAGAATATGGGAATCGTTGCCGGTATGGTCATCACTCTTACCATCAGCGCATTCGTATTCAGTATGCGCGCCGTATTCTTTGCCCCCATGGATGAAGTTAAGGTTCCCCGTGAAATCACCGGTTCCGCCATGTCCATCGGTTCCTTCGTAGGTTACCTGCCCGGCGCATTCATGTACGCCGTATACGGCAACATCCTTGACCGTTTTGAAGGACTGGAAGGATACAAGATCGTATTCGTTGTGATGGCTGTCTTTGCCGTAATCGGATTCTGTCTGAGTTCCTATATTCTCAGAACCATGAAGAAAGAAAAAGCCAACTAATCCCTTTCCTGCGCAGCAGTGAAAACGTTGCCTAAAAACGTGCTGTGTGAAGCAGAAGTCATCGCTTCTCTGAAATAACCCACACGGATTATTAACAAAACCTCATTAAACAGATATACTGCCATATATATATCTTCAACAGTAAAAACCATCCGGCCGGAATCGAAACATGATTCCGGCCGGATGGTTTTTATTTACATCACTTTTATTAGTTTTATTTCAGGTTCTGACTACGCAGATCAATGATCCTGTCACAGACCTGATCGGCAAGGGCATGATTATGCGTCACCATGAGAAGTCCCAAATGCCTTTCCTCCACTTCTTTCATCATCAGTCCCCAGATCTGGGCCTGTGTAATCACATCCAGCATGGTACTCATTTCATCTGCCAACAGAAAATGAGTTCCTGCGAAAAGTGACCGTGCCACACAGAAACGTTGCAGCTCTCCGCCTGACAGTTCTCTGGGATATCTTCCCAGCCATTCTTTTTCTATTCCGAGAGCTTCCATAACTTCTTCGCGAAACATACCTGACTCCTGCAGAACTTTTTTCATTTTCCATCTTGGGTTGATTGCTTTTTCCGGATGCTGGTAAATCAACTGAACCGGACAAACACCTTTTTCAGGCAAAGATTGTCCATCCAGAAGTATTTCTCCGGAAGCAGGCTTCAGATAGCCTGCCATCAGCTTCAGAAGCGTACTTTTTCCATACCCACTTGGACCAACCAGGCCCACACGTTCTCCCTTTTCAATAGAAATATTCACATTCTGTAAAATCCATGGAGTTCTTTCATTATATCGAAAACTGATATTTTTAGCTTCAAGTAGCATGAATACACCTCACTGTTCCTCCACGCAGTTCCTGCATGGGTATTGTCTGTTCACATTCTTCCGTTTTATGCGGACATCGGGGCGCAAAAAGACATCCTTTCGGCAGGGCCCTGGCATACGGCTGAAATCCCGGTATCGGACGAAATCCGTTCTGCGGCAGAGCCCGCCACAGAGCTTTCGAATAAGGATGGCGCAAAGCCTCAGGTCCTTTGACAAAATCTGCGGATGGAGCGATTTCCACTGTAGTCCCTGCATAAAAAACAGCCACGCGGTCCGCAAAATTAAATGCCAGATCAATATCATGAGTAATCAGAATAATCGCTTTCCCTTCATCCGCCATTTCCCTGAAGCATCTCAAAGCTTCCAGCGCCATCTCCAGATCCAGCCCCGGAGTCGGTTCATCTGCAATAATCAGTTCCGCTCCGCTGATTACAGCTTTCGATACCAGTACCCTTCTTGCCATTCCTCCTGACAGCTGAAAAGGATACAAATGTTCTGTTTTTTCATCCAGATGAAATCTGGCAAATGCCTTCTTCTGTGCTTTTTTTCTGTTTTCATCAGGTTTTTCCCCCAACACCTGAGAGCCAATTTTCATGGATGGATCCAGATACGCAACCGACTGAGGTACAAGAGCCATTTCTTTTCCTCTCAGTTTTTCTTTATCTTTTTCTGTCAGAGGCTTTCCTTTATAAAGCATGGTACCTGTTGTGGAAGCATTCTCAGGCAGAAGTCCCATAACCGCATGGGCAAGCAGGCTTTTTCCTGAACCGCTGGAGCCTGCAATCGCCACAATTTCTCCGGGCTTTACATCAATACTCAGATTGGAAATCACCTGCAGATCGTACTGTTCCAGTCCTTCGTCATACATATGAAAAGAGACAGATAAATCTTTCACCTCAAGAATCGGCTGGTCTGAATTCATTATTCTCATACTATCCATTATCTGACCTCCTATTCATGTGCACTGTAGGGATCAACCAGTTTTTTAAGATTTTCACCCAGACGGTCAAACAGCAGTACAATAACAGCCAGTGTCAAGCCGGGGAAAAATGCCAGCCACCACATACCGGTCGAAAGATATTTCATGGATTCCGACAGGATGATTCCTACTGCCGGCTGTTCCGGTGAAAGACCAAACCCCAGAAATGTCAAAGACGATTCATGCATAATTGCATGAGGAAACATCAGAATCAACCCGATGAGAAACTGCGGAATCATATGCGGCAAAATATGATTAACCGTTATCCATCTGCTGTCGTATCCCAGTTTTCTTGAAACCTCTATATACTGCTGGGAACGAATCTGAAGAACTTCACTTCGAATCAAACGAGCAAGCCCTGTCCAATGGGTCACTGCCACACCGATCAGAACACCTTTCAGCCCTTTTCCGCACGCAAAAGCAATCAGAATCAACAGAACCGTATGAGGAATCCCCATAACCAGATCAATCAGCCAGTTAATGAAATGATCCAGTCCGGCAGAACCGGTGGCCGCCACCACGCCTACAAACAAAGCAATCACAGCACTGACGGACGAAGCAACCGTTCCCACTATAATGCTGGTTGACATCCCTTTTATTGTTCTAAGCAGCATATCCCGCCCAAGCATATCCGTCCCAAAAGGATGTTCCCAGCTCGGTTTAAGACCTTTCTGTGAAAAATCCGCCCGAATCATTTCCTCATTGATGAAAATACCTGCCAGATAAATGGATACCAGCACCGCAGCAATAATAATAAACGTAATTATTGTTCCGGTTCTTCTGTTAATACGCAGAATCCCGGCTTTTTTACCGGTATTTTCAGCATTTTTACTCTCCATGCTCATACCCCTCCCTTATCTGCGGATCTGCAATTCCATAAATAATATTGGCTAGCAGATTTCCGGTAAACACAAAGACCGCACTGAACAGCGTGATTCCCAGCAACAGAGGAAAATCCGATCCCATACCTGCTGCAGAAGCAGCGGAGCCCAGACCAGGATAGGAAAATACATTTTCGGCCAGTACAGAACCACCGAATAATTCACTGAAAGAACCGAACTGCATGGTTACCGCCGGAAGCAGAACATTTCTTAATCCATGTCTCTTCCAGATACTGAAACGTGATTCTCCGCTGGCTTTGGCAAACAGAACATATTCGCTCTCCATAACATCCACCAGTTTTTCCCGTGTATGAAGCGCTACATTGGCAAACGACAGAAAACTCAACGTAAGCGCCGGGAGAATCAAATGGTGTATCCTCTGCCATATGGTCACCTGTTCAGAAGGGACTCCTTTTGGCACGCTCATCCCCATAGGGAACCAGCCCAGCTTTACTGAGAAAAACATCAGAAACACAATCCCTATCCAGAAAGTTGGAATTGCACACATTGTAAGGCAGATTTTCTTCAGGATCCGATCCGGCCATTTTCCATTAAATGTGCCCATGATACATCCGATTCCAAAACCAAGAATCCCCGAAAACAGCCATGCGGTAATCATCAATGCCAGAGAGGTCACAAATTTCTCTTTTATAATATCAAGCACAGGCCGCCGGTAAATCAGAGAAGTACCAAAATCACCGTGCAGAATCGACCTGAGCCAGATAAAAAAACGTTCTGTTGCAGGTTTGTCCAGTCCCCAGTATTCCGCGATTTTAGCCCGTTGTTCCATACTCACATTGGGAACCGCCCCAACATATTGCTAAACCGGGTCTACCGGAGACAAACTTACCAGAACAAAGCTGATGATGCAGACCGCAATCATCAAAGTAACAAAACGGAAGGCATATCTCCTGACAGATTTAAAAACTCTTTTTTTGCTCATTTGTTCTCCTTGTATGAAAATCAGGAAAATACGCCCTGGATATTTTCCTGAATCTTCTGTTAAAACAGGGGACGGGCAAACACCCGTCCCCCTTGTTATTCATTGGCCTGTTCCGATTAACCCGACAGGAAACCGGAATCAACCGGTCATTCCGTCCATTTCCATTCAGCCAGATTGACAACCAGCGGCCATGCTGCTCCGTGAGCGTGAATTCTCTGTTTGCCGATATCCAGACCTTCCTTTGCATAGTAAAGATGGGACATATTAATGTAAAATGCCCAGGGTGCTTCCCCTCTCATGGATGTACCGGTGGTTCCGTCCCACTGTGCTTTCTTCCACCATTCAATCGAATCTTCCAGAGTTTTGGAAGTCATGGCTTTGTCCATATACTCATCAACAACATCACTGGTAAAGAATTCCGGATTATAGAAGTCGGTTTTTCCCGCATTGCTACTGTGATAGAGCATATAAGATGTCATGGGACTGCTTGATCCCCATCCCATGATCATCGGTTCGGAAAACATTCTCTTAACAGTGTCACCTGCGTTTACGCCTTCTACAGTAATGGAAATGCCAAGGTTCTCTTTCGCCTGATTTGCTACAGACATTGCAACTGCCTGTCTCATGGAATCTCCTGCGAAATACATAACATTGAATTCTGCTTTCAGATCGCCTTTTTCTCTGATTCCGTCGCCATCAATGTCCTTCCATCCCGCATCTTCCAGCATTTTTACCGCATAATCCACATCTGTTTCAATTACATCCTCTTCATTCCACCAGGGAAGTCCATCACATTCGGAATAGGCAGGATTAGCAAATCCATTCAGTGCCTCATCAATAATCTGCTGTCTGTCAATGCCGTAACACATTGCTTTACGAATTGCGATATCACATGTAATATTATTGCCAATCTTGTATCCGTCTTCAGTTACTTTTCCTTCATCCGGTACCGTAGGGAAAGTAATTCCGCGGTTATCAACAGACTGTACAGAAATCACCTTCATACCTTCAATCTCTGTTTTAGCCAGAGTTGCGGAAGTCAAAGCAATATCCACTTCACCTGCTTTGGCAGCGACCAGTCTTGCATCTTCTTCCTGCACAAGGAAAATTGCTTTTTTGATTGTCGGTTCTTCACCGTAGTAATTCTCATTCACTTCAAAAATAAACTGCTGCCCCTTATCCCACTGTGTCAGTTTATACGGACCGGAACCGATGGGCTCTGTTCCGAAATTATCTGAATAGGAATTCTTGGGAACAATGCCGGCACCTGCGATTGTATAGATAAATGTAACACATGGTTTATTCAGCTTAAATTCCACTGTTGTATCATCCACTGCGATACAGTCATCCATCATGGTCAGATCTACATATGCTGCGGATACTTTTGTCTGATTAAATGTAAACGCTACATCATCTGCCTTCAGTTCTTCTCCGTTACTGAATATGACATCATTACGAAGTTTGAATGTCCAGGTCAATCCGTCTTCGCTCATACTGTATTCAGTCGCCAGATCATTTTCCAGTTCATTATCGCCGTTCACCTTGACCAGAGTACTGAAAAGAGGGGAACCCGTATAACCAAAGCCTGCGCAGGGATCCCATGTATCAGGATCGCCTGAAAAACCAATCGTTACTTCCGTTTTTACGTTATCTTTGGTATCCTCCTGCTGTTTCTCTGTTCCCGCTGCCGCCTGTGTTTCCGTCTCATTTGTGGCCGATAGGGCAGTGCCTGAATCACCGGAACCGGAACATCCGGTTACAGTTGATATGATGCATATCAGAGACAAAATAACTGCTAATGCTTTTTTCATGTTGCATCTCCTTTCTTTTGCAGGTGTGTCGCGCGCAGACACCGTGCACGTTTTTCACAGTTTTTGTGCAATATATATTATATGTTTTTGTCTGTTTGCACAAGCCCCCCCCGGGGGGTTATTTTTTTATATTTTTATTATGACCTTATTTTCCATGTTTTTATATTCATTTTTATTCATTTTTTATTCATAATATATCCCCCATGGGGCTTATACACTTATCTTTCACATGATATAATTGTCCAAAAAACAGATAGGATTTTATCAGCATATGAAGAAATTTTTACAAAAAGCAGGAGTTATCGTTTTTATCATTATCGGAATTACTTTCATTTCTTTTGCTCTGATCTATCTTTCTCCCAGCGATCCGGCAACCATGATTCTTGAAGCCAACGGGATGCATGCTGATGAAGATGCGGTAATCGCTCTTAAACAACAGCTGGGGCTGGATAAGCCCTTTCCGGTGCAGTATCTCTCGTGGCTCAACGGCCTTTTTCACGGGAACCTGGGTACTTCATACCGGATGAAAGAGCCTGTAACGTCAATTCTTCTGAATGCACCGCCCAATACGCTTATGGTTGCATTCGGGGCCATGGCACTGACGCTGCTCATCGCCATTCCCGTAGGTACCATGTGTGCGGTTACAAAGGACAGCATATTCGATACCATCATTAAATACATCACATTTTTGTTCGCTTCTTTTCCCAGCTTTTTCCTGGCACTTCTGCTGCTGTACCTGCTGGGCATGAAAGCAGGGATTTTTTCGGTCATCGGTACCACATCCGGTCTGGGCATGATTATGCCGATTCTGACACTGGCTTTCGGCAACTGTGCCTGGTATATCCGGCAGATCCGCACAATCGTACTGGGCGAACTGAATAAGGAATACATCCGCGGACTCCGTTCCAGAGGTGTTACCAATTCAAAAATCCTTTTTTATCATGTACTGAAAAATTCCATGATTCCCATCGTGACCATGGTCGGTATCAGTTTTGGCTCCATGCTGGGCGGCACGGTCATCGTAGAAAGCATTTTCACCTGGCCCGGAATCGGCAAAATCGCCGTAGATGCCATCAGTCAACGGGATTATCCCCTGATTCAGGGATTTGTGGTATGGGTATCACTGATGTATTTTGCAATCAACGGAGGGCTGGAATATCTGTATGTACTCCTGGATCCCCGTATTAAACGTAAAAAAAGACCTCCAGATCAGTAAATTACTTCATAAATCAATGTCAGAAAATCCTGCGGTGTTCCTGTTTCTGATGTTTTCCAGTTCCTACTTCTGCTGGCGACAAAGGTTACTTCTGTATTTTCTTCGCTCACCAGACCAGAACGCGTGAAAGTCCTTGTTCTGGACGATTCTGTCGTCACACGTGGACGCAGCAAGGCAGTCGAACTGCTCGCAAGAATATACGACCATGTGGATCATAAATACAAACGTGGCTTTACCATGCTGACTCTCGGCTGGTCTGACGGATACAGTTTTATTCCGGTCGGTTTTAATCTGCTCTCTTCCGCAAGGAAATCCAACCGTTATCAGGAAATCTCAGAAGACATTGATCATCGGACCAACGGATTCAGAGCCCGGAAAGAAGCACTAAGGGATCCATGTGATCGGAATGGTGAAACAGTTAAAACAGACTTATCTGTACCACGGCAGGTATTATACCCTGCCCAAACTGCAGAAATTCATGCAGCATGACCGAGCCTCATCCATTTTTGGCTCCGTTGTTGTAACGACCAAAAAGGAAGGGAGCCCGGTAAAGATTGTCTTTGTCAGAAACCGCAACAAAAGCAGTGAATGTCTGTATATCCTGAGTACAGACTGCAGCCTCAGCGAATCAGAAATCATCAGAACGTATGGAAACCGCTGGAGTATCGAGATGTTTTTCAAGGCATCCAAATCCATGCTCAGACTGGGCAGCGAATTTCAGAGCAGAAGCTATGATGCCATGGTATGCCATACAGCGATCGTATTTACAAGATACACTCTTCTCGAATGGATCCGCCGCAATGAAAATGACCAGAAAACTTATGGAGAACTGTTTTTCATGCTTTGCGACGACATTCAGGACATGGATCTGACAACAGCACTGAAAAGCCTGATGACTTTATTTGTGGAGTATTTAAACCATTACACAGCTGAGAACACAAAGCAGGTTAAAAGTCAACTCATCAATTGGATTTCGGATAACATGCAATCTGATGTTCTTCTCTCTTGTAAGCAAAACTTAGCAGAACTTAAAATCCATTATATTTTCAATGATTATTGCGTTAAAAAGCGCTGAAAGGCCGAAAGATAACGGTTTTCTAATGATTTTTTGTATCATTTTATAAATTGGGGGCTAATTGGGTGCTCATAATAAATACTCAGGCAAAACTTAGCAGAACTTAAATTATGCCCAGTACGGAACATATTTTTTATATCTGGGTGCTGTATCAGGATCCATTGCTTTGATATATCCACCATCAACAGCATTAGAAATAATCCTTGAAACTTTTGATTTTTCCTTTTCTCCCAATCCAAAAATCCTACGTATATCTGCATTGGAAATCCCTTCAAAATTAACATATGCCAAACAGGCCTGCATATAGCAGGTCCGCATCCGATCTTCCTTTGTAGTCAATTCAAAGGGTACTTTTGCAAACAATACTGCCTTTGTAAACTGATTATTTTGATTTTCAATTCTTGGAGCAAGCAGTTCATTTTTGCCTGTAGCCTCAATTATTTTATCGTAACCACTGCCACGTTCCTCACATATACCACATTTGTGCATAAATCCAGCAATATTTTCATTTCTAGATATCGGCACAGAATCTACAATTCGTTCAATCGCTACTAACGGTGCTCCTGCATTAGAAAACTCAATTCGATTCTTAAACACTTCAACCATCGGATTTGTCCCTCTCTGTTGCAGGTCCTGATGAATCATTGCATTGGCTAACAATTCCCGAATTGCAATCTCTGGAAAACTAACAACAGATTTTCTGGTAGCTTCTACTATAATTTCTTCCTGAGGAATAATAGTCATAATATATTGTACAATTTCTTCATGAGAAAATGCATAGCCAGCAGAAAATTCCTTCTCTCTGATTGCATCCAGTCTTGAATTTTCCTTATACCATATAACTCGAACAGATCTTCTATGCAAAGATTCAAATTTCTTTAAATCTTTTGCAATCATCAAAGCCCCCATATTTGTAATATCCCATGTACCGGCATCATTTCTTTTGATGAATTTTTCATGCTGTAAATCTTCCAATACCTTTTCTCTGTTTCTTGGGATCGGCATTTCCAGTTTATCATAATACTTAGAATAGTCCAGCAATACTATCATCTCATCTTCTTCTAAATTTGCCATTGCAGTCCGCAGTTCATATGGTGTAGAGTCAAACGTTCTCCACAATTCCCGTTCTTTATCAGGATATTCTTTCAAATTCTTTTTATTGGTTCCAATGCGTATATATTCTGTTCCAGCAAATTGAACCGGTTGTTTCTCCGCACACGGAATCTCCATCAGCACAACCATTCCTTCATCCATTGGAACTTCAAAAAATCGAAAATTAATCCTTGGTGAAAGCATTCTGGAAAGCCATGCTTCCAATTCCTCATTTCCTTTTTTCATTTTTCGATATTGAAATTCTGTTCCAACAATTTTATGTGTATCATCCTGCACACCCCAAACCAGATATGCTTTAGGCCTTTCACATAAAGCAGCCGAATTGCTGAGAGCAGAAATATATTCACCTATCATCTGTGGCTGCTTATTATTACATTTAAACTCTACCCACTCAGTTTCCTCCGAAAGCTTTACAAGTTCCCGAACAAGGCTTTGAAGATATTCTATTGATCGTATTGCCATAAAACCACCTTCCTCTATTTACAATTTCCACTTCACACAATTATCCCCACATTTAATCTATCAAAAACTTTTCCACTTCATTCAGTATCAGTCTTGTTACTGTTTATCTATCATTAGAAGCTTTATATTTTTCTCTGCTTTGTATTATACTGTATAAAATCTGGCTTTTTCAACATCTTTACCACGATTTAATGAAGATACTTTTACCAAAACATAAACTCTTACTTCAAATACAAAAAAAACCGGACCCAGAGGAATTGATCCGGTTTTTCTGCTATGCACAAATAGGAAAGGGAATAGTAACCAAGAGTAAGGTTACTGCAGGTAAATCACAATCAGAAAATTCTTTTTTTAATCATCGTCCGGTTGAACTTTCTTATTGATCATCATCTAACTGTCTACGATTATACTTCCCTGTTAATCTCTCCGCAAGCCCGGTGGGGGGATATTTCTGCACATAAATTTATAAATTTTTATAACCTGTTACGGTTCAGAGCCAGACAGATTTACACAAGATAATGATAACCTTTTACCGTACGACAGAACATAGTTTTATTTCATCAGCCGCAGTGGCAGCTCCAGTCCATTCTCCTCCATCAGCTCCCGGTTGCTGAGAATCTCCTTCGTATCTCCATCACAGATGATTCTTTTATCCGCCATCAGAATCGTCCGCTCACAGGTATCCCAGATCATGTCCAGATCATGGGATGCGATGATCTTCAGCTGATGAAAAGAATTAAGGATATGGATCAGGTTTCTTCTGTTTCTCGGATCCAGGGCGATGGATGGCTCATCCATGAGGATGATCTCCGGTTCCATGGACAGGATGGTGGCGATGGAGACCAGCTTTTTCTCTCCTCCTGACATCTTATAGGTCTGTCTGTCTTTCAGATGGGTGATCCCCGTCAGTTCCAGTGCGCGGGCAACCCTTCTCGCCACTTCTTCATCTGAAAACCCGTAATTTTTCGGTCCAAACGCAATATCCTCATATGCGGTGGACAGAAACAACTGATTATCAGAATCCTGAAATACATATCCTATCTTTTTTCTGATTTCATTTAACGTATTCTTCTCAACCGGCATGCCGTCAACCAGAACGCTGCCTTCAAATCCCTGATTCAATCCCACCAGCATTTTCATCAATGTGGATTTACCAATCCCGTTGGCTCCGATCAGGCCAATGGATTCAGCACCTTCTGCTTTTATATTGATATCCTTCAGAACATAATTCCCCTTTTCATAAGAAAAAGAGACATGCTCCATGCGTATTTCAGCCATAAATAAACTCCTCTTTCCTCTGAAACCTTTAAACAATACCATACCTGTCCCGGATACAGCCTCAAAAACATCGGTTTTTCCCCGGTGTGCCGCGTCTTCTAAAACAGAGAACCCACGATGAGAAATACCGGATATCTGCGGAATATGATAAATACCGCCAACCAGAAAATCATATAAATCACATCCGGCACGGTGATCCCGATGTCCTTTCCCATATAGGAAAAACTGCCGTCATATCCCCGAAGCAGCATACTTTCATAAACTGCATTGGCCCGGTCCATACTGCGCAGCAGCACCTGGCCGGTCAATGTTCCCCATACTTTATAGTGAATACCTTTCTGATTGGGTGCTCTGAGGGAATAAGCCTGTGTAATTCGGTTTACCTCCTCCAGAAGTACGGTTACATACCGGTAAGTCAAAAGGAACTGTGTAATCATAATCTCCGGAAGATGCAGCAGACGCAGCGCATAGCATATCTTCTCAATTGTAGTGGTTGCAATCAGCAGATAAGCTGCCAGAACCGTAAAAATTCCTTTAAAAATCAGAGTAAACATGGATATTACTCCACCATTTACCGTGATATCTCCGATCTGTATGGGAACCCGGTCAAAAAAAGGATTTACGATTCCGATCAGGCATACCAGCGGAATCACGATACGCAGACGCTTTAAACTGTCTTTAAAAGAGAGCTCGGCCAGAATAAAACCGGCGATTGGATACACCATCATCCCCACCAAACCGATCAGATCGTATTTGGAAAAGGATACCACCATTGCAATATAGGTCACCGTTAAAACGAACTTAACCAGCGGGTGAATCTGATTCACCCACTGGTCCCTTGAAGCAATGGTATCCATGTGATGGATTTCATAAATTGCATTGCTTATTTGATTCATTATGATTTTCTCTTTCTGAAATTACGATTTTTTCTTTTTAAAGAATTTAAACGCATAGCATGCGCCTATACAAAGAGCTACAACCAGCAGCCCGCCCAGAATACCGGAGAACGAAGTTCCAAGAACAGATTCGGAACCCTTAAATGCATAGTCGGGCAGCAGTGCCGTCGCATCCTGTATGGATGCAAACGTGTCGTGAATTCCCGCTGCAGCATCCAGTTCTGTGGAGCCGGTGATTTTCTCAATTGACCATTCCAGACCATCAGGATTGCCGGATACCAGAGGGGTACAGGATAATACACCACCGATTAACAATGCAATAGCAGAAAGAACGATCACAGTATTCTTAAATGTAAATCTGCCTTCGCCTTCTGCCTGTTCATTGCAGTAAAGCAGCTCCGGTCTTGCTTCATGTACAAAGCACAGTACTGCAGCTGTGATGATACCTTCCACTGCACCGATTGCCAGATGAATCGGCTGCATGGCAGCAACAAAGGCAGCGAAAGGAAGCTCTGTGACGCCGGAAAGCATGGTTTCAACGGTTACGCTGAACGCACCGAACTGAAGTGTGATCACACAGCCCAGAATTGATGCCAGGATAATCTTTCCTTTTGTAATTCCATTCTTCATAATCGGCTTCCAGATCAGCAGTGCGCCGATGAAGCAGCCGTAAAATGCCATATTCCAGATATTGCAGCCCAGTGCCAGAATTCCGCCGTCTGCAAAAAGCAGGCACTGGATCAGCAGAACTCCGATCATGGTCAGAAATCCCGCATAGGGACCCAGCAGCGCCGAAAGCAGCATGCCGCCGCACAGATGTCCGCTGGAGCCGGTTCCCGGAATCGTAAAGTTCATCATCTGGGTTGCAAATACAAATGCACCCATGATACCCATCACCGGGATTTTCTTAGGATCATTCTCTTCTCTTACTTTTTTAATGGAATATCCTGCAGCCGCTGCGGAGCAGACATACATAGCGCCGCCGACAGCGGGGGCAATCAAAGCATCAGCCATATGCATAACGCATTACCTTCTTTCATGGAAATCTTCTCTTTGCTCAAGTTATCATCATTCACCGGTAAATTTATTTACTGTTTTAGTCTACCATAATATTCCGTTTTAACAAGCCCCCCTGGGGGATACTTTTTATCAATGTATACAAAAAAACTATTTCAGCAACAGAATTCCTGATAATCCATTTGCGAAAATATATACTATTATTGTGTATTTTTATATCACGGCAATATCTGTATAAATCTCTAAAAACTCCAGTAAGTGAACTACCCATTGTCTAAAGCCAATGGGCTTCCTGCTTCAATGATCTGGTTTTGGATAGTCAGCTCTGGACTTATCTTGCCGATCTGAATGAGCAGGCACAGATCAGATTGCAGACGATTATCAATCAGATGAAGAAAGCTGAATCTGTGACTGAGGAATTGAAAGAGAACAATCAGTGGTTATGGAGTCCGGCTTTCTATATGCGGAAAATAGAATTTCCTGTGACGGCAAAAATAAGTGCAAAAATCCAAAAGCGTTTGATATTTTTGCCGATAATGTGATATACTATACAGTAGATTCGTGTAGTTTTTTGATTCGATTTATGACGGAGGAGAGCAGATGCGATACCTTTCAGTTACTGAAATTGCAAAAAAATGGAATGTGTCAGAACGCAGCGTTAGAAATTACTGCGCCCAGGGGCGTGTGATTGGTGCGTTCCTTACCGGCAAGACCTGGAACATTCCCGAAAATGCAGAGAAACCGGAGCGTACCAACAAGAGAAAAGAGGAACCAATTACCCTGTTGGATATTCTGAAAGAGCAGAAGGCGAGCAAATACTTCGGTGGAATTTACCATAAAACACAGATTGATTTAACATACAATTCCAACCACATCGAGGGCAGCCGTCTGACCCACGATCAGACCAGATATATTTTTGAAACCAATACCATCGGCGTGGAAAATGAAGTCCTCAATGTGGATGATGTGATTGAAACGGCGAACCATTTCCGTTGCATTGACATGATCATTGAGAACGCCAAAACAGCGTTGACTGAAAAATTCATTAAGGAACTTCATTTGATTTTGAAAAACGGCACCAGTGATTCCAGAAAGGACTGGTTTGCGGTTGGTGATTATAAGAAGTTACCGAACGAAGTTGGCAGCATGGATACTGCCCTTTCGGAAGAAGTGGCTGATAAAATGAAGGCTTTGTTGACGGAATATAATGCTAAAGAGGAAAAGACCTTTGAGGATATTCTGGACTTCCATGTAAAGTTTGAACGGATTCATCCATTCCAGGACGGCAACGGTCGTGTGGGTAGACTGATTATGTTCAAGGAGTGCTTGAAATATAATATTGTCCCGTTCATCATCGAGGATAATCTGAAGATGTTCTACTATCGAGGTTTGAAAGAATGGAACAACGAAAAAGGCTATTTGACAGACACCTGCCTGACGGCACAGGATAAATATAAAGCGTATTTGGATTATTTTAGAATTGCGTATTAAGCAGGAAATGAGGTGCAGCAATGTCAGCAGAAAAGAACTGGCAAGGTGATGTGGATGAGCATTCCCAAAGTGTCAACCCTAAAGTTCCAAAGTCTCAATTTGACACTTTGGAATGCACTTTAGAAGAACTGGCGGTTCTGGAACTGATTTACAAGAGCCCATCAATCAAGCAAAAAGAACTTGTGGCAGAGACCGGAAAATCTCTCAGCACCATAAAGCGTATCATGGAATCCTTGCAGAAAAAGGAATATATCCGCAGAGTAGATGGAAAGAGATATGGATTGATGATGGCATTGACTATGAAGCAGGACAGATTACGGTAATTGAGCTGTTGGAGAAGTATATCAGCCTGAAAAAGGGCGTACGCTACAACACACAGGTTGGTTATAAATGTGTTCCGACACACCTTCTGCACGAACTATGCAAACGAAGGCATGGACATTAAGAACCTTCAGTACCTGATGGGTCACTCTGATGC
>JALFLM010000068.1 GCA_022774705.1 Lachnospiraceae bacterium
AAAATAATACCTGGACCATTGTATCTGCCAACGATGAGTACCGTATGGTGGAGAAGTACGGACGGCATACGGAGACCATCGAGTTTTTGGAAGACATGGAATACTGGAATCGGAACAAGGAAGTAACGATTCCCACGGAAAAGGTCTATTTTTATATTGAAAAGAAACCTCTGAACTATGCCGGCGGATATATAGGATCGATTCCGGAGGTGTCCGAGGAGCAAGCGCAGCAGCCTCTTCCCGAGAATTCCGGCCTTTCGGCCTATAGCGGAGTGAACCGCTCTGTGACCATGTCCAGAATGTACTACTGGGCGCAGAAGTTTATGGAACTGTATCCAAATGAAATGAAAGTTTACTATGAAAACGACAGGTTTGTCTGCTATTATCTGGAACAAAATGTATATCGCCTGTACAATTTTGCAATTGATTACGGCTACAACTAAAGTTCATTGAAAGCAGAAGACGGAGTAAGCTATGGATATCATGCTTGTAGGCGGCTTGTCGCCTATGACAAAAAGGCTTTCATTAAAACTGTATAAAGAAGGACACAGGATCTATGTGTTATCGGGGGACCGGAATCCTTCCAACCGCTATGAGCATGCATTCGAGCGATACAATTTTTCCTATGACAGTGCTTCGGTCGAAGAGGTGTTCCAAAGTGTCAATCCGGATGTGACAATCTTGCTCGGCGCGTTTGACGGTAATTTGCCCGGGGAAAATCCCAAGCAGGAGGCCGTCGAGTACGCGGCAGGCCTGCAGAACATTTTGGTTTCTTGGTCCGCGCTGGAGAAAGGGCGGCTCATCTTCCTGTCCTCCGTGGAGGTGTATGGAGACTCTTATCACATCCCGGTGACGGAAGAGGTTCGGCCGGTCCCCAGAGGAATCCGCCCACTGATGCTTTTTCAGGCAGAAGAAAGCTGTAGGTTTTATCAGGAGCAGTTGAAAAAGGATGTTGTGATTCTGCGTCTGGACAGGCTGCATGATGTTCCGAAAGATAAAAAAGAAGCGGCTTTGGGCGTGTGCCAGAGAAAGTGTCTGGAAGCTATTGGGAATAGTACTGTTACGTATCGGCGCAATTATCAGTACGGGCTTACTTATATAGGCGATGCGGTGGAGAGCATCTATCAGCTGGCGACCTGTCCGAGCCACAGGTACGGACTCTATCATATTTCCTCCAGCGAAGCGTACTCTGAATTGCAGATTGCAGATGCCATCGAAAAGAATCTCGGAAGTGAATTGGACAAGCTCGATAATACGCGGGAGGAGCAGCGTTCCGTTATCCTGTCCAACGAACGGCTTAAGGGGGAATTCGGATTTAAGGTCCGGTGTGAGCCGGAAGAGACAATCCGAAAGACACTCCAATATATGAAGAGGCACAGCGGACGTTTTCTGGATTCTTCCCATACAGGCTGGGATATCTGGCACAGGCTTTATTTTAAAATGATCGGGCTGTTTGGCGCTCTGGTGCCGTATCTGGAAAATCTGGTGCTATTTATTCCGTTTTTCATGCTGAATAACCGTGCCACAGACAGCCAGTATTTTTCCAAGATTGATTTTTATCTGCTCTATGTGCTGCTGTTTGCGGTGGTGCACGGACAACGACAGGCCACCTTTTCCGCCTTCCTGGCCATGGGAGGGTATGTGTTTCGGCAGATGTACAATCAGTCGGGAATTGCTGTGGTAACAGATTACAATACATATGTGTGGATCGCTGAAATCTTCATTTTGGGGCTGGTGGTAGGCTACATGAGAGATCAGCTGGTCTTCATGAAGGAAGAGAAGGACCAGGAAATCGACTTCCTGTCGGAGCGCGTGACAGATATAACCGACATCAATGACAGCAACCTTCGCGTCAAGAAGGGGCTGATCACGCAGATAGTGAACTATGATTACAGCCTTGGCATGGTTTATGATCTGATAGAGCAGCTGGAAGCAGACCACCCGGACCAAATGATGTTCCATGCCCTCACCCTGATTCGGAATATCATGGATTGTCAGGATGTTGCACTTTACCGTGTTGACAATGGAAATTATGCCAGATTATTTGGACATACCTCGGAAAAAGCCTGTTCTATGGGTCGTACGGTATATCTTCCGGACAAAGAACCCCTTTTTGAATCGTTTTCCAGGCAGGAAGTGTATCTGAACCGAACGATGGACCCGGTGTATCCGATGATGGCATACTGTATTTCTGAAGGCAAAAACATGGAAATGATGCTCCTGCTTTGGAGTATTCCCTTTGAGCGAATGACGATCGATGAGTCTAACCGTCTGATTGTCATCAGCAAGCTGATTCAAAAGGAGGTAAAGAGGACCGCGGCATATCTGGACCTCCTGCGAAAGGAACGGCATCAGGATGATAGTCCGGCCCTGCATGCGGAGGAATTCGAGGAACTGGTCAATATCTACCGTGAGGCGGGCAAGAAGAACCTGACGGAGTATGTTTTGCTGCGGGTTGTCTCTGCCCGATTGGATATGGAAACAGCGGGAATAGTAGACATTTCGAAGATGCTTCGCGTAACGGACTATTTCGGGTATCGCTATGATGGCAACCTCTATATCCTGCTCACCAGTACAGGGGGGAAAAACTGTGGTTTTATGCAGAAAAACTTGGAGGAGAAAGGCATCTGCACCGTGATCAGTGAGGAGATAGGCGCATGACACGCAGTGGGATCATCTTTTTGATCGTTCTGATCTTGAATGCGCTGATTGCAATTGGGTATCTGCTCTGGTATCTGATTTTCAAAAAAGAGCAAGATCATTCCGTACAGTTTGTGATCCATACGGTGGTCATGCTGATTTGCCCGATTGTTGGAATTCTATATTTCCTGTTTGCTTTTTTGAAGTATCGCTTCTTAAAGCTGGGCGAAAGAGACCTCTCAGATGTTGAGTTCAGCAAGAAACGGCATGTGGCGAGAGTAAAAGCCGACGAGAAACGGGAACGGAACATTGTGGCAATGGAAGAAGCCATTCTTGTGTCAGACCAGGAAAAGAAGCGCGCGAATATGCTGAATATCCTTCTGGGAGAGACAGGGGAGTCTTTTTCTGCGATTGCGCAGGCCTTGGATAGTGACGATTCAGAGGTTGCGCATTATGCGGCATCCTTCCTGCAGAGCAAGATGGATGCGTTTCGTGAAACT
This sequence comes from Lachnospiraceae bacterium, assembly GCA_022774705.1. Classification (GTDB taxonomy): domain Bacteria; phylum Bacillota; class Clostridia; order Lachnospirales; family Lachnospiraceae; genus TWA4. Next base: position 3,141 of record JALFLM010000068.1, read on the forward strand.
GTGAGAAAAAAGCAGCGGTTCATCGAAGCGGGCGATATCAAAGAGGAAGCATGTCAGAAACAGGTTTTAGAGCTGATCCGGTATATGGACCAAATGTTGAAACAGAATGTATTCACGCAGGTTGAGCAGCTGGATTACGTGGAGCAGATGGAGCAGCTCTGCGAAAAACTGTATCAGAACGAAAGGAGTCAATTCGCGCCGGACTGCTATGAATGTATCTTAGGCAGAACGATGGGGCTGAGAGAATACGACAAGGCGGAGCTGTGGGCAAATCGTTTTTGCGAGCAGTATCCGGACCACCTGTCATCTTTCACGCTCAGATTGAAGCTGTATTTTGAGACCAGCCGGAAGGATCGATTCTTTGAGGTGCTGGATGAATTGCGGGCGTCCACAGTCGTTGTGGATCATCAGACACTGGAGCTGATCCGCATGATGCAGCAATAGAGAAGAACGAACGGCACGGAAAGGAGGAGAGAAATGCTGTCAAAACGGAATTTTGTGATGATGATGACCATGATTATCGTTGTGCTGGTACTTTTTCTCTCCTCTGTCGCATTGAAAGAGTATTTTAATGACTATGATGTCAATCACGCGGCGGAAACAGAGATCATTGAACAAAAGGAGCACAAGCCTGATCCGACGGGGCAACAGGTTTTATATGTTGGGACGATGGAGAATGGTTACTATCGTGCCATCCAAGAGTGGGCGGAATATCGCAACAACTCCCTGCGGGTATTCTCATCTCTGAGCGCGGCGGATAGAATCCTTCGGACAAATGAGGAGAAAAAAGCCTATGTGCTCATAGATGGAGAATTGCTTGCAGATGACCCGGAAGCCGCAGCGGAAAAGCTGTCTCAATATGTGGAGCAGGGCGGCGTTGTGATTTTTTACCGGCTGCCTGCCTACCGGGTGATCGAAGGATGCAGAGACTTACAGAATCTTCTCGGCATTCAGCGTCTGCGTGGGGAGTCGGTTCAATTACAGGAGATTCGCCTTTTTGGCGGGTTCCTTCTGGGCGGAGAGACCCATTACTTGTTCGAAGGCGTGGAGGACCCTGAGCTTGTGGATCTGGACAGGGAGGTACCGTGGTACGACATTTCCTCCCGAACAAAATCTTATATGGTCGGCTTCCTCACGGAGGAGGAGAAGAGTGCCGCAGGCCTGAACAATGAAGATATGCCCGCCATCATCTGGAGAAGCAATATGGGAACCGGCTCGGTATTTGCGGTGAACGGGGACTATATGAAGGGGGAAACTGCGCTAGGAATCCTGGACGCCATGCTCTATGAGGCAGAGGATTACGCGCTTTATTCGGTGGTAAATGCGCAGAATCTCTCTTTTGCGGGCTTCCCGGACCTGACGGTGGAGAATGAGGACACCATGGCAGAGACTTACGGTATGACGACACAGCAGTTTTGCCGGGATATTCTATGGCCCTCCCTGGTGGCAAGTACACAGAAGGGGAACTGGAAGGGGACCGCGTTTGTGTCCGTAAAACAGAGCGATCAGTCTCAAAACGAACCGAATGAAAACGATTTGATCGATTATCTGAAATTTTTTAATGAAGAGACAACAGAGGCGGGAATATCACTGGGCCGCATAGAAAGCTCGGATTTGCGGGCGTCGGTGGAAGATGAATATAACACCTTAAAAAGCTGGGACCTGAATTATGTTTTTGCGGGCGGATACGTCCGAAAGGAGAACCAGGAGAAGCTCGCCGCGCTCATCGACGGAAATGGACAAATGGATTTTTTTCAGGACCTGCGCACGGTTGTAGGAGAATATGAAACAGATCAGCAGATCCTGTCATGGATGACCGACAGGATCACACTTCAAAACGCGACAACAAATGCCTACATACACAGCTATCAAGACAGTCTGAGACTGAAAAGCCTGGAGACGGCACTTGGCTACAGCAATATTCTGGTCGATATATACCGGGTATTGTGGCCGGAAACCAGTGAAGACGGATGGGAACATGTAGCGGAGAAGATGTCGTCCAATGTGGATACATACTGGAAACCATTTTCCGCATTTGAGAAGACAACGATTAGTCAGAGTGACAGCAGAGTTCGTAATTTCCTGAACGGAAGTGTGGAAAGCACCAGAACCGGAGATCAGATTTCGATTCAGACTGCCGGTTTTACCGGGGATGCGTATCTTCTTCTCAGGACGCATGACGAGGTCGTGGAAACCATGACCGGCGGAACATGGAAAGAGGTGGAGGAGAATACATATCTTCTGCAGCTGACGTCCGAGGAGGCTTCTGTGACACTCAGACCAGAGAAAGAACTCTACTATCAAGAATAACCAGCGAAGAGGTGCGATGATGCGAATCTGTATCATAGCAGAGGGAAGCTATCCTTATGTGGTCGGCGGCGTATCCGGGTGGATTCACAGCATGATCAAGACGTTTCCGGAGTACGAATTTATTCTGCTTACGATCATAGCAAACCGGGGTATGAGCGGAAAATTCGCCTATGAGCTGCCGGAGAATGTGACAGAGGTCCATGAGCTTTACATGGAGGACGCGGACTGGGGCACCGTCAATAAAAGACACAAGAAGCGGTTGAATCTGAAAGAATATCATGCGCTGCGAAGCCTGGTGCTGGACCATGAGGTGGAGTGGGATGCGATGTTTGATTTCTTCCGGGATAACACCGTATCCATCAATGAGCTTCTGATGGGAGAGGATTTTTACCATGCGGTATTGGATTGCTATAACCTGAAGTACCCCGATATCGTATTTTCGGATTTTCTGTGGACAATGCGCTCCATGTACCTTCCGCTCTTTCTCGCCATGTCTATGGAGATCCCGGAGGCGGATGTATATCACGCGGTAGCAACCGGATATGCGGGCCTTCTGGGCTGCATGGGAAAGCATTTTTACAAAGGACAGTTCATCCTGTCAGAGCATGGAATCTATACGCGCGAGAGAGAAGAAGAACTGATCAAAGCGGAGTGGGTACAGCTTCTCTATAAGAAAATTTGGATTCAGCAGTTTAAAAAGATGTCTCAGGTGGCGTACGATAAGGCGGATATTGTAACCAGTCTTTACCAGCATGCAAGAGAGCTGCAGATTGAGCTGGGATGCCCGCCGGAAAAGACGATGATCACACCCAATGGAATTGACTATCGGAAACTGGAGGATCTGCCCGGCGTTCCGCCGGAGCATGAGGGATATATCCATATCGGGGCCATTCTCCGTGTGGCGCCGATCAAAGACGTAAAAACGATGATTCAGGCATTTGCCTACGCAAAGAAACGCTGCCCCAAGCTGAAATTGTGGATCATGGGACCGTATGATGAGGACCCGGACTACGCGGCGGAATGCTTTAAGATGGTCGAGATCATGGAGATTCCGGATATCGAGTTTACAGGCAGAATTCAGGTTGCAGACTATCTGGGATGGATGGATATGACGATTCTGACCAGCATCAGTGAAGGGCAGCCGCTGACCATTCTGGAGAGCTTTGCGGCACGCGTGCCGGTCATCGCAACGGATGTGGGCAACTGTAGAGGCCTGCTGTATGGCGAGGATGATACATATGGAAAAGCGGGGGTCCTGACCCATATCATGAATATTGAGGAGATCGCAAATGCCATGGTTTACCTGGCGGAAAACGTGTTGGTACGCAAAACAATGGGTGAGGTCGGTTATCAGCGCCTGATGCGAAAATATAAGATCGAAGACATGAAAGAGAAGTATGGCTGGATTTATCAGACAGCGGAACAGAGGATGAATCCGGCACAAGAAGAAAATCGGGAAAAAGATAGGGCAGCAATCTTAAGGTGACCGGAGAAGCCTATCACGCGGAGAGGGAAAGACAATGGCAGGAATTGGTGTAAAGCTGAACCAGATTTATCAAAAGAATACGATCACTACCGATCTGGTCGGCTTTTTTTACAGCACGGTCGTGACCATTGCGCCGCTTCTTGTTGTGATCATCAATCTCATGCTGATGCAGAAGGTGCTGCATTTCAATACGGTTTCATACATCAATCGGGAAATCTTTTCCTGCACGATTTTGTATGTGTTTATCTTCTCTCTGCTGACGACTTCGCCGTTTAACGCGGTGCTGTCCCGCTATATGTCAGACGTCATTTTTGAGGAACGGTATGAGGATGTGCAGCCCTGTCATCGAGTGGGGCTGTTGACCAATCTTTGCTTTAGCTGTCTGTTTGCGATTCCGTTTTGCTTCTGGGAGCATCTGGTCGGCGGGGTGCCCATTTATTATGTGTTCACTGGTTACTGCTGCTTTGTCAGCCTGGTGATCGTATTTTACAATATGCTGTATTTGTCGATCTGTAAGGAATACAGATTGATCTCCCTCTATTTTCTGGTAGGAATGGTAACGGCCTTCCTGCTGTCCGTCTTTCTGCGGTATGTGTGTGGGGTCAGCATTACATACAGTATGCTTTTGTCGCTGACCGTGGGCTTTTTTCTCGCCGCCGTGCTGGAATGGGCGAAGATCCATCAGTTTTTTCCGGACAACAGCGAGGAATATCGGAGAGTATTCCAGTATTTTCGGCAATATTGGCAGCTGATCCTGATCAATTTCCTATACACACTGGGCTTGTTCATCCATAATTTTGTGTTCTGGGGAACCGACATGGCGATGCATCTGGTGAACACCTTTGTGTGTAATCAGCCCTATGACATGGCGACCTGTCTGGCTATGTTTACCAACATCTCGGCCAGCGTGATCTTCATTTCAAGGGTGGAGATGTATTTTCACAAACGCTATCGGGATTATGCGGACGCTGTGTTCGGCGGACGCGGCATTGACATCCGCAACACCCGGCAGCGGATGTTCCGGCAGCTTGGAAGCGAATTGGTGACCTTGGTGCGGCTGCAGTTTATTGTTTCAGTCGTGGTCTACCTGCTTTTTGTGATTTTCCTCCCGAGAATCGGCTATGCAGGCATGGTTATGCGGATTTATCCTATGGTGGCAGCCGGATATTTTGTCCTGTTCCTGATGTACGCGGAGATCATTTTCCTTTACTATTTTGAAGACCTCAATGGCGCATTGTTCACGGCCATTGGCTTTTGCGTAAGTACACTGCTCGGCAGTCTGATTGCAGTGCATCTAAGCGCGATCTTCTATGGCATTGGAGTCTGGGTCGGCGCTGTGATCGGATTTACTGTGGCCTATATCAGACTCCGGTGGTTGGAGAAACATCTGGATGAGCACATGTTCTGTAGAGGCAATGTCATGAAGCGGGCAAAAGGGATCAAACCGGAGCCGAAGGTATTGGACCCGGAGCAAAGAACCATCCTGAGGAAAGCCCGAAAACAGAAGAAAGGGAGCCAGAGCGTTCTATATGCAGGAAGCAGGTGCAGTGGAAAACGAAAGGCTGTGCGTCAGTTCACCGGGGAGTTGAGAGACGACAGAGGCGTGAAAAAGCTGTTGTTTGTGATCAATACGCTGGGATGCGGCGGCGCCGAGCGGGCCATGCTGGATCTGTTTGCCGTATTGGAGCCGGAGAAATATGAGATCTCCCTGCTGGTCCTGACGGGACAGGGAGAATTAAGGAAGGAATTGCCGAGCTATGTGCGGCTGCTCAATCGGGATTATCAGAGTGTATCCGTGCTTACCAAAGAAGGACGAAAACTTCTGAGAAAGCGTGTCCTGCGGGCCGGAATCGGAAAAGGCCTGTTCCTGCGGAGAGCGGGCTATTTGCTGAAAAACGCATGGCAGATGTGCAGATGCGGGAAAATCCTGCCGGATAAGCTATGCTGGCGGCTGCTTGCCGACGGAGCGCTGCGGGTTGAGGAAGAATATGATCTGGCGGTTGCTTATCTGGAAGGCGGAGCTACTTATTATGTCGCGGATCATGTCCGTGCCAGGAAAAAGGCGGCGTTTGTCCATATTGATTACGGAAAAGCGGGATATACAAGAGCATTGGACTTGGAGTGTTACAGGAACTTTGACAGGATATTTACCGTTTCTGACGAGGTAAGGGAGCATTTTCTGGAGGTGTACCCAGAATACGAGCAGAAGGTCTCGGTGTTTCACAATCTCGTAAATCGGGAAAGAATCCTGAAGCTGGCGGATCTGGGAACCGGATTTTCGGATGGTTTTCAGGGATACCGGCTCCTGACGATTGGGAGACTGACCCGGCAGAAGCGGTATGACATCGCGATTCAGGCCATGGCCTTGTTGAAGGAACAATGCACTGTGCCGGTTCGGTGGTATGTTCTGGGAGAGGGCGACCTTCGGGATAGCTTGGAACAGCAGATCAAAGCTGCCCATCTGGAGCATGACTTTATCCTTCTGGGTGTTCAAACGAATCCATACCCGTACTGTAAGAACTGTGATATTTATGTACATGCTACCGGGTTTGAAGGAAAGAGTATCGCGATACAAGAGGCACAGACCCTTAAAAAACCGATCCTTGCGACGGACTGTAGCGGAAACAGGGAGCAGATCATCGATGGGATAGACGGACGCCTGTGCCAGCTGTCGCCGGAAGCGGTCAGCGAACAGCTTCTCTGGATGATTCGCCATCCGAAAGAATGCAGACTTTATGGGGAAGCGGCTGGAAAAAGAGTGCTGTATCATACAAAAGGACTGGAGGAGTTCCTCGCACTATTGGATGCTCCGACCGATGAGAGAGAGAAAAACCATGAGAGTTTTGATTATTATACCAGCGTATAATGAAGAGAAAAGCCTGAAAAGAGTGATGGAGCATCTGAAGGCCGTCTGTCCTCAGCTTGACTACCTGATCATCAACGACGGTTCCACCGATCGGACAAAAGCGATCTGCATCGAAAATCAGTATCATGTGATGCACTTTCCTGAGAATCAGGGACTGACGAAAGTCATACAGACGGGAATGCGTTATGCACTGGAGCGGGATTATGATGCGGCTTTGCAGTTTGATGCGGATGGCCAGCATTTGCCGGAATACATAGAGAGCATGGTCAGCCTGATGGAAGAGACCGGATGCGATATTGTGATCGCCTCCCGCTTCAAAGACGGAAAAATGCCGTTCCGGCTGCGGACTCTGGGCGGGAAGCTGATCTCTGCTGCCATCCGGCTGACAACAGGGCAGAGTCTGACCGATCCGACCAGCGGTATGCGGCTGTACGGGAGAAGGATCATCCGCCAGTTCGCAAGAGATTCAAGTTGTGCACCGGAGCCGGATACGATAGCCTACATGGTCCGAATGGGGGCAAATGTGCAGGAAGTGAAGGTTGAGATGGAAGATCGAAAAGAGGGGAAAAGCTATTTGACTCCCGTCAATGCAACCAAGTATATGATCAAAGAGCTTTCCTCCATTTTGATCTTCCAGTGGTTCCGTGGAAAAAAGAGCATAGCGGAGGGGACGGACAATACGAAAAGAGCGGAATTCCGTGAGTTGGAAAGGGTTGCCGGAGGCAGAAAGCTGTGAGAAAGAAGATCTGCTTTTTTTCCGGGGATATCACGCGCAGCGGAGGAACAGAGCGCGTGGCCATCCAGCTTGCCAATGCTCTGAGGAAGGATCACACCTATGAGATCTGTTTTCTCAGCCTGAC
>JALFLM010000127.1 GCA_022774705.1 Lachnospiraceae bacterium
CCGCTTGTTAAGCACCGGCGTTTGTCAACGGTCCCTTTTACAGGATACCACTGCCGCTTCGCCGCCGCAGGTTATCTCCGCGCAAAGGAACACGGAAACAATATAGGGGAAGAGCACACATAATAGCTGCCGCGGCGGTGTTTCAACAAATCAGATGCGCCCTTCTCCCATGCGGTTCATCGTTTGAGATTGGCAGATGTTGAAGCAACCTTGGCGGCGCCATGAGCGCCTCACTACCTATTCAACATCAGCCTCCAAACCATGAACCGCACCTCAGCCTCTTGACAGGGGCTTTTTTTTGTGACATAATAAAGACACGGACACCCCGTGGGGGTGTATGGGAAGGAGTGGTGTTTACATGATGGCTGATAAGAAACAGGTGATCCGGCTGCTGAAGACGGCCAGGGGTCAGATTGACGGGATTTTGAAGATGATTGAGGATGATCGCTATTGTATCGATATTTCCACACAGCTGATGGCGGCGACTTCCGTGCTTCAGCGTGCCAATAAAGAAGTTTTGTCTGCTCATCTGAAGAGCTGCGTGGCCCATGCCGAATCGCAGGAGGAGATTGATGAGAAGGTGGATGAATTTATTCGCATTATGGAGAAGATACTATAAGGAACTTTTTATTCAGGGAGGAAAGAGAGATGAAGCAGAAGTTTGATGTGACAGGTATGACCTGTTCAGCCTGTTCATCCCGGGTGGAGAAGTGCGTCCGGGGGCTGGAAGGTGTGCAGGAGGTTTCCGTGAATCTTCTGACCAACAGCATGCAGGTGGAGTATGCGGAGGACAGACTGAGTGCGGAGCAGATTTCCAGAGCAGTGGAGAAGGCCGGCTACGGTGCGTTTCCCAGACAGGACGGGCAGCGCAGCAATACGGGCCAGGCTGGTGCCGGAGGGGCAGCCGGTTCTGTTTCCGGTGCGGCAGCTCGTTCGGCAGGAAGGAGCGGAGGGATGGATGTGCTGGAGGAACAGCGCAGGAATATGGCATTTCGCCTGAAGATTTCTTTCGGTTTTCTGATTCCGCTGATGTACGTGTCCATGGGACATATGATCGGTCTGCCGCTGCCTTCTTTTCTTGAAGGTATGGAGAATGCCGTTTCTTTTGCGCTGGTTCAGTTTCTGCTGTGCCTGCCCATTATATATGTAAACCGTGCTTATTATACCAAAGGATTCGGTACACTGGCCCACGGAGCCCCCAACATGGATACACTGGTTGCAATCGGCTCCTGTGCAGCGCTGGTGTATGGACTGTTTGCCATTTTCCGTATGAGTTATGGGCTGGGTCAGCAGAACATGGAGCTGGTGCACCGGTATCATATGGATCTGTATTTTGAGTCGGCGGCCACGATTCTTGCCCTGGTCACAGTTGGGAAATATATGGAAGCCCGTTCCAAGGGCAAGACCAGCGAGGCAATCAGCAGGATGATGGATATGGCTCCCAAAACGGCGGTTCTTGAGAGGGACGGACAGGAAGTGGAAGTACCTGTGGAAGAGGTACGGGTTGGTGATATTGTTGTGATCCGTCCCGGCCAGAGTGTGCCGGTGGATGGAATCATTGTGGAAGGCAGCACAAGTATTGATGAGGCAGCTCTGACAGGGGAAAGTATCCCTGTTTATAAGGAAAAGGGCAGCCGCGTGGTTGGTGCTACCATCAATAAAAGCGGTTTTGTTAAAGTGCAGGCGGAAAAAGTCGGAGAGGATACGGCTTTTGCAGGAATTATGCGGCTGGTAGAGGAAGCCAGCTCCAGCAAGGCTCCCATTGCCCGGCTTGCTGATCAGATAGCCGGCATTTTTGTGCCGCTTGTAATCGGAATTGCTCTTGTGACCGGTGCGGTGTGGCTCCTGTCCGGCGCAGAATTTGAATTTGCCTTATCATGTTCTATCTGTGTGCTTGTTATTTCATGCCCCTGTGCACTGGGACTGGCTACGCCGGTGGCAATCATGGTGGGAACCGGCAAAGGTGCTCAGAACGGAATTCTGATCAAATCCGGCGATGCACTGGAGACGGCACACAGTCTGAAATATGTGGTTATGGATAAAACAGGAACTCTGACTAACGGACGCCCCGTGGTAACGGATGTGATTGCCGCCATGCCCGCTGTAAATCTTCTGGAGATTGCAGCAGGACTGGAGTCCGGCAGCGAACATCCTCTGGCGGATGCGATTCTGCGTTATGCGCAGGAGAAGCAGATCAGGAAACTGCCTGTGGCAGAATTCCGTTCATTATCCGGCCGGGGAATCGAAGGCGTAATTGGAGATAAATGGTACTGCTCCGGCAATGTGCGTATGATGGAGGAACAGCTTCCCGGGGCGCTGGATATTGAGGCTGCGGGAACGGGCAAAACCTGGAAGCAGTGGATTGGTGAACTGGCTGATCAGGGAAAAACACCGCTGATTTTTGCCGACCGGCAGCATGTGATTGGTATGATTGCCGTATGTGATGTGATCAAACCCACCAGCAAAGCAGCGGTATCTGCCCTGAAAGAAATGGGTATCCGCGTGGTCATGCTGACAGGCGACAATAAACGTACTGCAGAGGCAATCCGCAGACAGCTGGATATTGATACAGTCATTGCGGAAGTGCTCCCTGAGGATAAAGAGAAGGAAATTGCTGCACTGATGGCTGAGGGCAAAAAGACAGCCATGATCGGAGATGGTGTCAATGATGCTCCTGCACTGGCCAGAGCCGATGTGGGAATTGCCATTGGAGCCGGTACTGATGTGGCCATCGAAAGTGCTGATATTGTACTGATGCGCAACGATCTGATGGATGCGGTAACGGCGGTGAAGCTCAGCAAGGCTGTTATCCGCAACATCAAGCAGAATCTGTTCTGGGCATTTTTCTACAACTGCCTGGGCATTCCGCTGGCTGCCGGTGTGCTGTATCCCCTTTTCGAACTGAAACTGAATCCCATGTTTGGAGCTGCGGCCATGAGCATGAGCAGTTTATTTGTTGTATCAAATGCACTTCGCCTGCGTTTTTTCCCGGTTCACCACAGTGAATCCGGCAGGGATGGCGCAGCGTCAGAAGGTATTATTGATAATTATATTGAAGCTGCAGAAGCAGCAGAACAGGAGGAAATTCATATGGTAACAATTAAAATCGAGGGTATGATGTGCAAACATTGTCAGGCAAATGTGAAGAAAGCTCTGGAAGCAATTTCCGGTGTGGCAGCAGATGTGAATCTGGCAGACAAGGCGGCCTATGTAACCGGCTGTGAAGATCTGGAAACACTGAAAAAAGCAGTTGTGGATGCAGGATATGAGGTTGTATCCATCGGCTGATCGGAGAAGAATCTGAATATCATACGGTTTTAGAGGGAAGAAAGCGGGCCGCTTGCGGTAACCGCTTTTTTCTTTTAGGGCATTTTTTACAGGTAAGAAGCTTCTATCATATGTCCCAAAGAACCGGCATACTTTATTACGAAGAACCGGACCGGGAACCGGTCTGACGTTTCAGGCGAGGGTGTCGGAAATACCGGTAGACGGGGAGTGTATGGTACGTGCTTGTTCATATTGTGATGATGACTTTGATTGCCGGAGTACTGGGAACCGGAGCGGGAGGTCTGCTGGGAGTTCTGTTCTGCCGGGATTCTGCCAGACTGACCGGCCTGATGGTAAGCTTTGCGGCAGGAATTATGCTGAGTGTGGTTTGCTTTAATATGATAGAAGAAGCGATTCTTCCGGAAAATGCCAGCCGCCCCATGAATATTCTGCTGGTGAATACGGGCATTGCTGCCGGTTTCTTTATGGTATGGGGGCTGAATGAATGGATTGAAAATATTCGATGTTTCTCCGGTTCTGCATCCGGCGGCTGCATCGGGCAGGAATCCGGAAGTGCAGGCGGTTCCGGCGCCGCTTTGACGGGAAATTTCCGTCTGCTGACAGCCGGTATCGTGATGATTCTGGCGATTGCCATACATAATCTTCCGGAAGGAATGGTAATCGGGGCCTCCTGCGCAGCGGATTCCATGGGGACAGCCGGCCTGATTCTGGCCATCGTAATCGGGATTCACAACATTCCCGAGGGGATGGCGGTGGCAGTTGCTCTGGCCGGTGGAGGTATGGAACGTTTCAAAACGGTATTTCTGACGGCTGCCAGCGGCTTCCCCACGGTAATCGGTGCGCTGATCGGCTGGAAACTGGGAACCATGGGCCCGGTGATGCTCTGTCTTATGCTGAGCTTTGCCGCCGGTGCCATGCTTTACGTTGTCATGGGGGAACTGATTCCGGAAGCCATTGACATGTGGGATTCCAGACTTATTGCGGTCAGTATTCTGCTGGGAATGCTGACAGGGCTGATCATTATATTTGCATAATGATTCAGCAGCGCCTGATTTTCGTGGAAAATTGACGGATTTAGCCGGAAAATACTGAAAGTTTGTGCAGATATTCTCCGGGGGCAGTAGTAAAATGTAGTCAGTCATTGGAGAAACCTTCGATGATAATGAGTCCTATTGTACGAAGGAGGAAGAAATCATGATTAAAACCGTTATTTTTGATATGGATGGGTTGATGTTTGATACGGAGCGTCTGAATAATGAAGCGTGGATTGCAGCTGCTCAGAAGATGGGAAAAACCATTCAGAAGGAGATGCTCGATTCCATGAAAGGTGTCAATCGGGTTGAATGTGATAAGATCATGCGTTCCTGGCTGGGAGAAGACCTGAATCTGGATTATATGAGGACCCTGAAACAGAAGTATACAGAACAGTATCTGAAAGATAACGGAGTTCCGGTGAAAAAGGGGCTGAGAGAACTTCTGTCCTATCTGAAGACGCACAGATATACGGTAGTACTTTCTACAAGCACTTCCGAGAATGAGGCACTGCGTCTTCTGAAAATGGCGGATGTTGAGAAATATTTCGATCATCTGGTATTTGGCAATATGGTTGAGAAAAGTAAACCGGAGCCGGATATTTTCCTGGAAGCAGTTCGCAGAGCATATACAAAGCCGGAAAATTGTCTGGTGCTGGAGGATTCCCCTAACGGAGTGAGGGCAGCTCATGCTGCAGGATGTCATGTCGTTATGGTGCCGGATATGGTTCCTGCCACGGAAGAACTGAGAACCATGACAGATGATGTGGTGGAATCTCTGGAAGATGTTGAAGAAATGATGAAAGCAATGAATATGATTGCTGTTTAAAATCGGAGCCTCCGTTCAGAACCGGCTGTGGCTGTCCGGCTCTGAACGGAACCCCATTCTGATCAGTTTTCTTTTGGTACGTATCTTTTCAGAAGCTGGTAGACTCCGGCGGTTAACGGAACACCGATGAGCATGCCGGGAATCCCTGCTATGCCGGCACCGATGGTTACGGCCGCAAATACCCAGATTCCGGGCAGGCCGATGGAGGCGCCCACCACACGGGGATAGATCAGATTGCCTTCCAGCTGCTGAAGGATACAGAGGAATATTACAAAATACACAGCTTTGATGGGTGAAACTGTGACGATCAGGATAAATCCGATGATACCTCCGATGTATGCACCAAGTACGGGAATCAGCGCGGTAGCTCCCACAAGCGTTCCGATGACGGATGCGTAGGGCAGCCGCAGAATGCTCATGCCCAGAGCGCACAGCGAACCCAGAATAATGGCTTCAATACACTGACCGGTGATAAAACTGGAAAAACTCCGGTTAAATACATCCAGCACTTCATAAATTCTGTCCTTCCACTGCTTTTTCAACGATACAGAGACAACACGGTTGATCTGACGCCCCAGTTTTTCCTTACCCGCCAGCACGTAAATAGCAAATATAGCGGCAAACAGCAGATTGGAAAGCTTGCCGGTTACTGCACTGATAATGGAAAATGTACTGCCGAAAGCACTGGAGATGCCGCTGCTGGCAAATTCCACCATGCGCTTGAGCAGATTCTGCCAGTCAATGTCCAGATTCATGATATATGCAGAAATCTGAGGGAAGACATCATCATTTTCCGCAGCAAAGACCTGCAGATCATGAAAAATCGACTGGAGAGCCTGAATTGTTGAAAAAATGACTTCACTGATTCTGGGCACTACCATGCAGATCAGGAAAATCAGAAACAGCAGGATCAGAAGAAATGATCCGATAATACCGAGGGGGCGGCTCAGCCTCAGCAGTTTTTCTGTTTTGCAGAAACGGTGGATCAGCCAGGCATAGCCGTGTTCCAGCTGAACCATGATCAGGTTGAGAATGTATGCCAGGATGCAGCCCAGAATCAGAGGACCTGCAACCTGAAACAGAAACCCGATTCCGCCAAGAATTTCGGAAAAATAGCGGAAAATCAGCAGAGCTGCCAGCACAATGGCAGTATATTTAAGAAAACGAAGATCGGAAAATCTGTTATTGCCGTCATTTATCTGTTTTGGATCCATTTTGAAAACTCCTTTCCGGTTGTGTAAATCGTACCCTGAATCATTTCACGGGAACCGCCTCCTTTAGCCTTAAAACTGCTGCGAAGTTCTGCCGCAAGGGCTTTGCAGTCCAGATTGCGGCTGGCGATGACATAACGGTATCCCTGCTCATCATTCCCTACCAGAACCGTTCCGAAGCCTTCGTAGAGTCCGGCCAGCTGATTGGCTGTATTGCGGGCGGCGATGGCATCCAGCTCACGGACTGTAAGAACAGCGTGTCTGTTTTCACCGGGGGCAGGCAGGGAGGCCATCTTTTCCTGCATAAGAGCAGCCTGCAGGCTGCAGATCTGTTCCTTCAGCTTTGCGTTGCCTTCGCGCAGCTTCTCTACGGCATCGGCAACCAGCTCCGGTCTGGAGGAAAGCTGTACAGAAATGGAAGAAACGCTGTCCTGCTTGCGCGTGTAATCGGCAATGGCCCGGTCACCGCAGAGGATATTAACACGAACACCGCCTCTGTGAGACTGAACCCCGGTAATTTTGATCAGACCGATCTCGCCGGTTCGCTGCACGTGAGGCGCACAGCAGGCACAGATATCATATCCTGGAAACTCCACGATACGGACAGCTCCCTTGATATCGATTTTGCTTCGATAATTGAGAGAGGCCAATGCAGATGCGTCAGGAAAACTGATCTTCACCGGAAAATTCTCTTTTACAGCCTGGTTGGCTTCCGCTTCGATGGCACGGAGCTGCTCAAGGGTCAGCGTTCCGTCAAAATCCAGCGTTACCTCTTCCGCTCCCAGATGAAATCCCACATTGTTGTATTGATAATATCTGTTCACCAGACCGGAAACAATATGTTCGCCGGAATGCTGCTGCATCTGGTCAAAACGGTGTGCCCGGTCGATCCGGCCGTGTACCACAGAACCAGGTTCCAGAGGCTGTCTGACCATATGTATGACCGTTTCTTCGAAAGTAACGGGATCCTTCTGCAGCCTTACATCAATCACCGGCTCCTCACCCAGAAAACCCCGGTCAGGCATCTGCCCGCCCTCTTCCGGGGAAAAAGCAGTCTGATCCAGAACCACCCCGCAGCATTGTTTCTTTTCATCATATACACAGGACACCACCGTACCATCAAACTCCAGCAAACGGGCATCCTCATCATATAACTTTCGAGTCATGAATAATCGCTTCCTTAAAAAATGATGTAATTGTTCCGGCATAATGACATCTGAAATACCGGAAAACAGGAGAGAGTGCCGCAAATGGGCAGCCCGAACTCCATGCAGAAAGGATAGCACAGAATAAGAAGAAAGTAAAGCTGAGCTGTTCGGACTGCATCCGGCTGAAGAAGCGAACTGTCATAACCGCCTTGCTTTATCTTCTGCCAGCACGTATAATAATGATACAATAAAATCAAGAGTTTACAGTTTCAGTGAGGTATATTTATATGGAAGATATTCGTACAGCAAAGGACGTATCTGCAGGGAAGAAGCTGCCGGACAGAGGGACCGGGGCAGGGGAGATGCCCACTCGTGTGGCGGTAATCGGGATTGTGGTGGAAAACTACGATTCTGCGGATTCTCTGAATGAGATTCTGCATCAGTACGGACAATATGTGATCGGAAGGATGGGGATTCCCTACCGGGAGAAGAATATCAATATTATCAGCGTGGCAGTGGATGCTCCTCAGAATATTATCAGTGCCATGTCCGGGAAGATCGGAAGACTGCCGGGGGTCAGCGCGAAGACAGCATACGCTACAGTCTGAAGGACGGATTGCGGGAATCAATCGGATACCGCATTGTGACAGGGCGGGGGATTATCTGTTTTACAGAGCAGTAAAATAACATCAATTATATTTTACAAAGGATTTACATATCTTTTTCTTCACCATGATAGTTGAATCCGGTATAAAGTGGTAAACTCGGTGCCAGAGATGAGAAATCATCCCGGCCGGTCAGGTTACAGCACATATCCGGATTGCGGAATGCATCGGATGAAACAGTACATACAGACCGGTAAATCCAACAACAGTTTTATAGTGGAGGAAATTGAAATGAAAAAGAATATGATGAGAGCAGCAGCTCTGGCAGGCGTTATGACTCTGGCACTTGGTATGTTCACAGCATGCGGCGGAAATACAGATGACAATTCGGCAACAGGTGATACAACAGCTGCTGCAGGTGATACAACAGCTGCTGCAGATGCTTCAACCGATGCAAAGGATTATTCCAATCTGAGCGGCAAGATTTCCATGTCCGGTTCTACATCAATGCAGAAGCTGGCACAGGCTCTGGCAGAATCATTTACAGCAAAATATCCCGGCGTAACCGTTACACCCGAATTTACCGGATCTTCTGCAGGTATTGAGGCTGTAACAGCAGGTACTGTAGATATCGGAAATTCTTCCAGAAATCTGACAGACAGCGAAAAATCTGCCGGCGTGGTTGAAAATATCGTTGCCATCGACGGAATCGCTGTTGTAACAAACAAAGATGTAACTGTAGAAGATCTGACAAAACAGCAGCTGACAGACATCTATACCGGCAAAATCGACAACTGGTCCGATCTGAAAGGCAGCGACGAAGCAATCGTTGTAATCGGCCGTGAAGCAGGTTCCGGTACAAGAGGTGCATTTGAAGAACTGCTGGAAGTAGAAGATAAGTGCAAATATGCCAACGAACTGGACAGCACAGGTGCCGTACTGGCAAAAGTTGCATCCACACCCGGTGCAATCGGTTATGTATCTCTGGATGTAGTTGACGATACAGTTAACGCTATGAAACTGGAAGGCGTTGAACCCACAGCAGAAAACATCAAAGCAGGCAGCTATTTCCTGTGCAGACCGTTTGTTATGGCTACAAAAGGCGAAATCAGCGAGCAGAGTGAACCGGTACAGGCATTATTCGATTACCTGAAGTCAGATGAAGGAAAAGCACTTGTTGAACAGGTAGGTCTTATCACTGTCGACTAATCTATAAAACAATATAGCATTATTCTCCCCTGAAATAATTCCTGTATGTATCCAACATACGGGAATTATTTCTAAAGTTTACCAGACAATTCTGAAAGGATATTTCCATGCAGACACAGAATAAAAATGAAAACAGGCAGACCAGTATTCTGTCCGGCAGTGCGGGCAGGTCTGTCGGCGAAACTGCGGCACAGATTATTTTTACCGTATGCGGTGTTCTTGCCATTGTCGCCGTGGCTATTATCACGATCTACATGATCATAAACGGCACGCCGGCTCTGGCAAAGGTGGGAATCGGCAGAATCCTCTTTGAAACCGCGTGGGCACCCACCGCAGAGGCACCCTCTTATGGTATTTTATACATTATTCTGACTTCCATCATCGGTACGGCACTGGCCGTAATGATCGGGGTCCCCATCGGTGTGCTGACAGCCGTATTTCTGGCGGAGACTGCACCGAAGAAGCTGGCCGGGATCGTTCGGCCGGCAGTAGAACTTCTGGCGGGTATTCCTTCTGTTATTTACGGTCTGATCGGTCTGATGATATTGAATCCCATCATGTATAAGCTGGAGAAAATTATTTTTGCAGACTCATCAACCCATCAGTATACAGGCGGTTCCAATCTGATCTCAGCGGTGCTGGTACTGTCTCTGATGATACTTCCTACAGTAATCAATATCAGTGAATCGGCACTGCGTGCACTGGATCCGAAGCTGAAACATGCTTCACTGGCCCTCGGCGCTTCCCACGAACAGACGATTTTCAAGGTGCTTCTCCCCGCTGCGAAATCAGGTATTGCTACGGCAGTTATGCTGGGCGTGGGACGTGCCATTGGTGAGGCCATGGCGATT
>JALFLM010000138.1 GCA_022774705.1 Lachnospiraceae bacterium
TGCTTTCCAGACTTACAGTGTTTAAAATATCCATAGAGAGACCTTCTTTCTGGGGTATTTATTTTGATTTGTCACCTAAATTTTACCACAGATAGAGGTCTTTTTCTATTCACTTAAAAAGTGAAAAGCAATATTCGATTAAAATACAGTAACTACGCGGTTTTCAGCATTGATGCTGTTCAACCGTGAATAATTCAGGTTAATAGTATCAAAGAATACCATCGTGTCCATAAGCAAAAAAACAACGAAGCATCACTTTACGACTTGATTAAAACAAAATAACTCTGATGGAGGAAACGATATGAATTTACCACAGTTTTTAAAAGAAGTGGATCGTCTGACCGATGTATTGTCTCATGATGAGTTATCAGAATTTATACATGAGATTGCCAGAATCCTGCCGGAGAGTCAGCGGGACAGTTTTGTGGATATGCTTCGGTCTGCAGGTTCGCATTCTGATTCGGATATGGATATAGCAGGTCTGCAGCGTGCGGATAAAAGAAATGAATCTGAAGATATTGCAAAACTGGTTGAAGAGATTCGAGAAAAGCTGATCGAGATCAATGAAGGGGAACGGTGTCTGGACAGCGAATACAATGAAGAGTGGGATGACTGGTATAACAGTGATGTACCGGAGGTGCTGTTTCATGACCCGGATGGTGTCCTGACCGATGTTAATCAGGCGATGGAACTGATTCACCGGTGTGTGGATACGGAAGCTTACAGGGAAGGCTGCGAGCTGGCAGAGGTACTGTCAGTGCTGGAGATTACGGCGGAAGGAGATTACGATGGTTCTGTTCTGACCATGTTTGAACTGTATCTGAATAATCTGCTGCATCACGATTTCAAACATTTTCTCGGAGAATGTCTGTATCTTACGTATATGGGAACTTCACTGGAAGACAGACCCGACGAACTGTTTTGCATGATGGGAAATTTCGGATATTATGATATTCGCCTGGAGGATATTCTGCAGACAGGAAATGAAGAACTGTCGGAATTTGATAAATTTCTTCCATTATGGATTTCCTTCCTTGGTCAGAGAAAGGGAAAGCCTGCTGGAAGATTTCTGGAAGAAGCACAGTCAATGCTGCAGGATGAAGATGCTCTGCTGGATAACGCCAGAAAATTTGCAGATGTGCATCCGTCGCTGTATGAACAGTTTCTCCGGATGAAGATGGATTCAGGTGAGGATGAAAAGATGCTTGCCATTGGCATGGAAGCAATTGATAAAATTCCGGAGTCCTTCAAGGTGAGAAGCGATGTGGCGCTGCTTGCAGGTACATATGCCTCCAGGCTGAAAGATGACCACATGGCTGAAAAATGCTGGCTGGAAGCATTTCGTTCAGACTCCTCGGTAACCGGTTATTTACGGCTTCGTTTTCTGGTAAAAGACTGGTCCTGTTGCGCTGATGAAGTGAGAACAATCTATGAGCAGGTCTATAATGATACGAAAAGAAAAAACAGAGATACATATTATGACAGGGATTCACAGAGTGAGAATCTGCTGGGAAAAAATGATTACTGTATCATGATGTTTTTTGACGGCCGGTTTGACCTGGTACTGAAGGTGGGAATGAATGAAAAAAATGCCCTTGGCTGGTCCTCGACATTTATGAAGCAGGGACTGGCTCTGTCTCTTCTGCTGCTTTATCAGGATGAACTGGACGGGAATCTGCCGAAAGGACTCCGGGACATGCTGGCGCGGGCAATCTCGGCATGTAAATTTGATGCGGGGGAATATTATAAGGGGACAGAACATCAATTATCAGGTAATACACAGGAGGTTTTCTGTGATCTGTTCAATCGATGGAAGCACAGCGTACAGATTCCGGCTAAGGTGCGGGATGCATGGCTTGACAGAATAGACCGCTGGATTGCGCTCAGAGTGACCGGAATTATGGAGAACAATCATAGAAAATATTACGGGGAATGTGCCTCTTTCATAGCAGCATTAGGTGAGGTGCAGGAATCAGCAGGTGATATTCATGCTAAATCCAGGATAATGGAGCATTACCGGAGTGAGTACTCCAGAAGAAGAGCATTTCATCAGGAACTTCGAAATTATGGGATGAGATAACTTCAATTATGGACGGGAAAGCTTCAATTATAGAATGAAATGATGAAAGCGTCAAATGAATTTGACGCTATGATACCAATGGATTTCTCCGCGTTTCACGCTCCCGAAATCCTGAAAACATTCGAAATCCGCTCATTTTTCTACGAAAAATGGCTACTTTCTCATGTTTTGCGGGTCCCAAAGTCATGTATTTTCGTGCAAGCACGAAATACATGACCTTTTGACCCTTGTATCATGAAATAACTGAAAAACAGGAAAAGAAACAGGGAGAAGAACAGGAGGGAAATTTAAGTAGTAAAAAATATTGATAAAAATGATAAGATGTGTTTAAATATACTTACGGAGGTATATTTATGAATACGTCGAATATTAAAAATTACAAACCGAAAGATTTTGCAGAATTAACAGGCGTTTCT
>JALFLM010000012.1 GCA_022774705.1 Lachnospiraceae bacterium
TTGTGTACAGCAGGTAAAGCTGCTGTGCCTGATCTTTGCTCATTCCCATCAGACTTGAAATCTGGTTTGATGTGTAGGCTGTGCCGTTTACCGATCCGTTTATAATCGCCTGTGCCGTGGAAAGACTGTTTAGTTGACTGCTTCCCATTGCCGAACTCAGGGAATCCCCGTTCTTTACAAGAAAGTTGACAAGAGTATGCATCGATACAGACCAGTTGTTGATTTCCGTTTCAGACTCTTTCACTGTGTAGAGCATTTTCAGCATATTGCTGTCCATGCCCAGCATATTTGCAGCTCTCCGCAAGTAAACTCCGTTCCGTTTACAGAGACCTTGACCATCTTCTGCACCATTTGCAGCTGACCAATGACCGAACCGTCCATATAGCTTCTCATCCTAATCAAGCAATAGGAGCAGCTTCATCTTTGATGATGTAGCCACGTTGTTTAAGCAGATTAAGTGCCTGTGAAGTAGTCAGTATCTTTGTTTCGTTCACAGGACGTGATTCAAGAAAGCCTTCTGGTGTATATGGTTTTAAATCTGTGAGTATATGCCAGATAGCGGTCAGGATCATACGACAGATGGCAATGATAGCTTTCTTGTGACCACGGCGTGCTTTTATACGTCGATAACGGATCGTAAATTCAGGGTGTTTTTTCGATTTAATCAAAGCATTTGCAATTTGCACCAAAACTGGTTTAAAATAAGAACCAGAACGGGAAATCCTGGTGGATTTGATTTTTTGATTGCTTTGTGCATTTCCATTCATCGATGTGATTTAAGCATTGCCTGAGTTTCACAGCCTGTTCCGTAGAGATAGCGCCATCAACAGCAGCCTGTATTTCTTCAATAGGAGTTTTACACCTGCTATCGACAAAAGGTGCGACATCAAAAGTTTCCCCAGGGTGTTGTAAAATCTGTTCTGTGATAGAACGTGAAGATTTACCAAATATGTCGGAAAAGACGTCATCAAGTTTTAAGTTGGATACAGTAAGACAGTTATGTGCACGATTCTTCTCGCTGGTTATCATACAGGTGAGCTTGAAACGGTATCTTACCAAATCTCTTAACTCGCGAATGTCGGCAGGTGGAATAAAGGAAGGTTTGACCATACCACACATATATAAATCACAAATCCACCTGGCATCCTTACGATCCGTCTTATTACCTTTTTGAGGTTTGGTATATTTGGGATGAGAAAGAGTAGCCCAGATATTATTCTTCTCGAGGATATTAAAAACAGGAATCCAATACTTGCCGGTAGATTCCATACAAACATCGTTACAATTATATTTGGCAAGCCAGTTACACAGCTCCTGCAAACCTTTCGTAAAGGAAGAAAAGCGAGCTTGCTTATATTCTGTACGACTGTGAGAATCAGTAATACCAATGCAGGCATAGATCCAGGTTTTGTGGACATCAAGTCCACAGCAGTTGTATTTTAGGATTTTAAACGACAATAACACCAGTTTACACCTTTTATAAATGAGTGACCCTTTGCTGAATAAGCCGCTTCAGGACCTTTACAACAGCATTTGATTTTATACACCACTTTACAACTTTTTGAATAAAAAATATCGTACAGGGACTTTCTGATGTATAATAAGCTTGCTACAACTATTACAAAGGAAAGTGCCCCTGTACGACAAACTCATTATACAACGAAAAGAACCTGATTGGTAGACTTCATCGATATTTTTTAGCTGATTTTGATACTTTTTCTGCACCTACGGCAGATACTTTCTTCCTGTTGGTGCTCTCCATACTGGCTATGGAATCCGCTCATTCGATCCGATTCCTGTACCGGCATTTTCTTTCCAGCATTACGGAAAAATCGTTGAATGCTTTTTATTATGCCTGTTCCTATGCCAGAGTGGATTATTCCAGGTTTATGAATGTGACCGCTTCCATGGCTCTCAATCTGATTCCTGAGTACCTGCAGTCTCAGCCCATTTTCATCTGTATTGATGATACCATGGTCTCAAAGTTCGGTAAAGAATTTGAAGATGTTTCAAAGCTTTTTGACCATGCAGCACACAATGGATCCAATTATCTGAACGGACACTGTTTTGTGAGTCTCATGCTTTGTGTTCCGGTTTGGAAAGATGGACGGATTATCTATCTTTCTGTCCCTCTCGGATACCGTATGTGGCAGAAAAAAGAATCCAAACTGGAACTTGCCGCATCCATGGTGCGTCAGGTGATGCCTGCTTTTGCTTCACAGAAAAATGTAATTATCCTTTGTGAGTGTCTGCCCTTTAGGGTACAGCTGGTATGCAAAGAAAAACCTGGTATGTGTTGTAGACGAGTATCCGAACCTTGACCTGATCTGCAACGCGCGGTATGACTCTGTTATTTATGCCCCTGCCCCTCAGAGGACCGGCAAACGGGGCAGACCGGCAAAGCATGGAGAACGTCTCTCTCCGGACAAGGATTTTTCACTTTCCGATGATAAGATTGGTGATTATTACATCGGTGTACGCCGGGTTCTCACCAACATCTTCGGTTACCGGGAAGTCCTTGCCTACGTGACATCCGCAGAAAAGGAAAGCACCTCCAGAAGGCTGTCATTCTGCAGTTACATGGTACGCAGCAGGAAAGGAATAGAAACACTGGTGAACCTGATTAACATCGCATACTGTGCCATGAAGATTCTTCCATATCAGGATGAAGCATTTGCGAAATACCGTACCGAAAGTGTGCAGGAATTCCGTTTTGTTCTCAGTGAGCAGATTCGGGCAGAAGTATTTTTTGCTGCTTTCGTACAAAACATCGAAAACAGTATAAAATCAAATGTTGTTGTAAAAGCCCTGAAGCGGCTTATTCAGCAAAAGGTCACTCATTTATAAAAGTTGTAAACTGGTGTATATAGTGTTGTGATTTATAAACTGTTTCATATAGAATCTTTGAATACATTTTCTGACGCAGTACATGATGTGGTATGGCTGATCCGTCTGCCCAGGGTTCTGCTGGCTGTAGCCGTTGGCATGGGCCTGTCCGTCTGTGGTGTTATTATGCAGGCGGTTGTTAAAAATCCTCTTGCGGATCCTTATGTGCTGGGAATTTCTTCCGGCGCTTCCCTGGGTGCAACACTTGCTATTATGCTGGGAGTGGGCGCTTTTCTGGGACAGAATTCTGTGGGTGTTGCTGCTTTTCTGGACTCAGTATCGAAATCTGAATCTGATGCTTCTGGGAGATGAAGTTTCCATCACTTTGGGGACGGATCTGCATAAAGTGCGGAATATGTACATGATTCTGTCTTCTCTTATGGTGGGATTTGCCGTATATGCCGCAGGTATGATTGGATTTGTAGGCCTGATTATTCCGCATGCAATTCGTATGCTGTTCGGCACGGACCATATGAAAATGATTCCACTCTGCGCTTTGACAGGTGCCATTTTTCTGATATGGAGCGATGTGGCCTGCAGAATTATCCTGCCCAACTCGGAGATGCCCATCGGTATTCTGATTTCCATTATCGGTGCACCCTGCTTTATCTATCTGATGGTACGCAGATCCTACGGCTTCGGAGGTGATAAATCATGAGAATCGATACACAGGATATCAGGCTGTCTTATGGTGCAAGGGAGATTTTGAAAGATGTTTCCATCAAAGTTCCCCGCAAGCAGTTTGTTGGTGTGATCGGTCCGAACGGAAGCGGAAAATCCACCATGCTGAAATGTATTTACCGCGTGTTAAAGCCCACAGGCGGATGTATTTCTCTGAATGGAGAAAATCTGGAGGGAATCAGTTATCGGGAATCTGCAAAAAAAAATGGCAGTGCTTGCTCAGCATAATTATTATAATTTCGAGTTTTCTGTTCGGGAAGTGGTGCTGATGGGACGTGCTCCCCACAAGAGAGCAATGGAAAGAGACAATGCGAAGGATTATGAGATTGTGGATGGAGCATTGAAAACGGTGGGAATGTATGATTTTATTGATCGGGACTTTTCCACTTTATCCGGTGGTGAACAGCAGCGGGTCATCCTTGCCAGAGCTCTGGCTCAGCAGACCCCCTGCCTGATTCTGGATGAACCCACCAACCATCTGGATATTACACATCAGCTGCAGCTGATGCACATGGTGAAGAATCTGAATGTAACCGTCATATCTGCTATTCACGATCTGAATATTGCAGCCATGTTCTGTGATTGCATTTATGTGCTGAAAAATGGTGAAATTGCAGCACACGGAAAGACAGAAGAAGTGCTGACCCGGGAACTGATAAGCGATATTTACAAAGTGGAAGTGGAAATTGTGAAAGATCATAAAGGGCAGATGCATATTCTGTTTCTCTGATATTCCAATGATGATACAGGGATGATGACTGATTTGGAGGATGATAGTGAAAATTGGAATTTTGACCTGTATCCGGGCAAATGATGTGTGCACCGGGGCCGGATGTCTGAATGCTTTTTGTGACAGAACAAATGCGTTTTCCGGATATGGAGAAGATATGAGGCTGGGAGCATTTATGACCTGCAATGATTGCGAAGACCGACAGCCTCTGGAACCGGAGGAGGACCCGGGTATGCAGGAAAAACTGGAACGCCTGGTGCAGGAAGATATAAAAATAATGCATGTGGGTGTATGTGTATGGCTAAAGAATGATAAATTTGAGTCATATCTGTGCCCCAGGATAATAAAAATCTGCAGGATGATGGAAAATTCGGGGATTCAGGTGGTTCAGGGAACCCACGGAAGATGAGTCTGAATTATTTTAAAATGAAAAAATATCCCCCCACCCGGCTTGTTGTCCTCAAAACGAGCTGATATAATAAGGACAGTTAAAGAAACGAACAGACAACTAACATATCTTTAACACAACTTCAGACATTCCATTCAATACTCCTCATGTGATGACTGAAGAAAACCTCTACCTCTATATTAGAAATTAATGTTATTACCCGCAGGAACCAGACATCAGCCGATGTCTGGTTTTTGCGTTGATGGTACATCCGGCGGATATACGTTCAGCGGGGCATGCCCGGACAGTACATCCGTACCATCAGGATGCAGAATACAGAATACAGTACACGTATTTGTTATATTTTCTATCCCCCTCGGGGGCTTGTAAACAAAAAACGGGTCTGATATATTTTTGTAAGTTTCCGGGGAATAATGTGGGAAAACAGTTTTTCAGATATGTCAGGGAGGAAAAAGGTTTGACTAAAACAACAGATTTAACAACAGGAACCATATGGAAAAGGCTTCTGTTTTTTGCGATACCTCTGCTTTTAAGCAGTCTGGTTCAGTAGCTTTATAACACGGTGGACCTGATTTTTGTTGGGAATTTTATTGATAAATCGGCATCGGCGGCGATTGGCTCCAGCAGCCTTCTGGTTACCTGTCTGGTGGGATTTTTCGGCGGTATGTCAGTTGGTTCAGGAGTTGTGGTATCTCATATTTTCGGTGCAGGGGAAACAGAGAAACTCTCAAAGGCGGTACACAACGCCATTGCACTCAGCATTGCGGGCGGACTGGGTTCCATGTTTTTTGGTTACTTTTTTGCTCCGGTATTCCTGAAACTGATCAATACCCCTCAGGATATCTATGTCAATGCAGTCAGTTATCTCCGCATTTACTTTTTCTCACTGGTTTTTATCTTTGTTTACAATCTGGGATCCGGTGTTCTGCGGGCCCTGGGCGATTCGAAGTCGCCCCTGTATGCGCAGGCCGTGGGCGGCCTTGTAAACATTGCAATGGATTACCTTTTTATCCGGTGTTTTGAAAACGGCGTAACCGGTGCGGCATGGGCGACTTTTTGTTCACAGGGAACCGCAGCACTTTTAACTGTTTACAGTCTGATGAAACTGGCTCCGGCTTATTCACTGCACCTGCGTAAAATCGGTTTTGACAGGGAAATCCTGAAGAAAGTAATCCTGATCGGTGTTCCGGCAGGAGCACAGTCTCTTGTGATTACCCTGTCCAATGTCATGGCACAGTACCATATCAATTCATTCGGTGAGGACGCCATCGCTGCATACACCGCTTATTTTAAAATAGAACTGATCATCTATCTGCCGATTGTGGCATTTGGTCAGGCAATTATGGCTTTTGCAGGCCAGAATATGGGAGCACGGAACTACAAACGTATGCGGGAGGGAACCCGGATCTGCCTGTTTATGAGTATGGGGCTGGCTTTCGCAACCAGCCTGCTGGCATTGCAGTTCGGACCGCAGCTGTTTCGGATTTTCAATAAGGAACCGTCTGTTATTGAAACGGGATGCCGGATCATCGGAATCAGCTTTCCTTTCTATTTTGTGTACTGTATCCTGCAGATTCTGGGTGACAGTCTGCGCGGTGCAGGAAAAGTGAAGGAACCCATGTATATTGTTCTGGTAAATATCTGCATCATCCGTACCATACTGCTGTTTTTGATTGTACCTGTGGTACAGGATATCACAGGAGTCGCAGTGACTTATCCTGCAACATGGATCCTGACTTCTGTGTGCATGCTGGTTTACTATGTGAAATATCAAAAAAGTCTGGCGTGATCGTATCCATCGACGAGCAGCGACAGGAATATTTTTCTTGAAAAAATATCCCCCCACCCGGCTTGTTGCCTTCCGGACGGGTTGATATAATAAAGGCAGTTAAAGACGTCAAAACACTCAAAACACTCGAATCTTTAACGAAACAGGCTGCGGGACTGCAGATTATCCTGTCAGCCTTCTCCCAAATGTAGTACCGGAAAAACCAGCAGATCGCCTTGCTGGTTTTTTCATGATTATTTAGCAGAGCATTACGAATGTATGCCGAATAAATTCAGCATATACGGTACTGAGCAGAGGTGTGGGAGGACAGAATCGGCAGATACGAAGTGTAAATAAAAGAGAACAGGGAAGGATTTATGGAGTTAAGGCAATTACGTTATTTTGTGGTGTGTGCGGATGTAAAAAGTTTCAGCAGTGCTGCGGAGATTCTGTATACGACCCAGCCAAATGTGAGCAAGACGATCCGGTCGCTGGAGAGCGAATTGGGATTTCCTCTGTTTGTCCGCCAGCGGACCGGGATACAGCTGACGGCAAAAGGGCATTATGTGTATGAATATGCCAGCAGGGCGCTGTCTGATATTGATCAGATGAGTTCTCTTCTGAAAGAAAACACCATGGAGGAACTTCTGATTTCCAGCAATCCCAGCAGCTGGATGGCGGCCTGTTTTGCACAGTTTTACAATATTTATGCGAAAGAAAATGTTCGTTTTCAGCTTTATTCCGCCAACGTAGCGGACATTATCAGCAGGCTCAGCAATTACAGGGATGAGATCGGATTTGTATATGTGATGAAAAGCCAGAATACTGCATTTCAGTATGCGCTGGATAAGAATCAGCTCATATTTATTCCGCTGGAAACAACACATGCGATTCTTTATCTGGGGGAAAAGCATCCTCAATATGAGGAATGTGATCCGAATCAGATTGATCTGCATGATATCGAGCTGGTGCAGAACTATACACACGAATTGAATCAAAGCAACTACTGGAATTTGAAAGACGATACGGGAGCGGATCTGGCGGGCCTTCATGTAAAAGTAGTGACCAACAGCGATTGTGTTATCGAACAGCTTCTGTCAACTACGAAACTTGCCAATATCAGCAGCGGATACGTGACCAGCAGCGTGGATGAACGGAATTATCATGGAATACCGGTCTGTGCGAAGGAAAATCAGGTAATGTTCGGGTATATCAAACGGAAAGAATGTGATCTGAGCGTATGGGCGGAACGTTATGTGGAACATGTGAAAGCGCAGATAAAGCGGGTTGATAAATAGATACGGGTTAATAAACAGATATAACCAAAAGGAATATGCAAATGGATGAAATTGGAATACCGGAACAACCCCCCATGGGGGTTGTGACACTTTTCATTATTTGATGATGGAAGCGTCAAATGGAACTTATGAGGCTACAGCACCTTGATAATTAAATATATACCCTTATTACTCCGATTCTGTTATAATAGTTGTAACGATTTTCGGAGGTAATAAGCAATGTTTGTGGAGAATAATGCATCTT